>JBQGEN010000460.1:0-1641 GCA_052039615.1 Sideroxyarcus sp.
TTGCAGCAAAAAGAATTGCCTCTGGTTCCCCCGCCACTCGACGACTACAAACCGACTGGGACGGGAGAACCGCCTCTGGCAAAAGCAAAAGAGTGGATCCGTTACTCCGAAAAGGCGATGCGCGAGACGAACACTATGCCGCAGTGGGCAGGATCATGCTGGTATTACCTGCGCTTCTGCGATCCGCACAATGACAAACGATTTGTCGGCGAAGAGGCGGAACGTTACTGGCTGGGCGGCGATAAACTTGGCGGCGTAAATTTGTACGTCGGTGGAACAGAGCACGCGGTGTTGCATCTCCTTTACTCGCGTTTCTGGCACAAGGTTCTTTTTGATCTGGGTTACTTGTCGAAGCCTGAGCCGTTCCAGCGATTGGTGAATCAGGGAATCATCCTCGGCGAGGACAACCAGAAAATGTCGAAATCGCGTGGGAACATCGTTAACCCCGACGACGTGATCGATCAGCACGGCGCGGACGCATTTCGTTGCTACGAAATGTTCATGGGACCGCTCGAGCAAATGAAACCCTGGAGCACCCGTGGCGTCGAAGGCGTCGCGCGTTTTCTGGCGCGCGTCTGGCGTTTGCTCATGACAGAGAACCAGGCAGGCGAGTGGGTGCTCTCGGACAAGGTCAAGGACACCGAGGCGAGCAAGCAGCAGGAAAAGATACTCCATGCCACAATCAAGAAGGTCACCGAGGATATCGAATCGTTCTCCTTTAACACCGCGATTTCGCAGATGATGATTTTCGTGAACGCGTTTACGAATGTCGAAACGATCCCTTTGTCGGCAATGCGAACGTTCTTAATCCTGCTTAATCCATTCGCTCCGCACATTTCGTGCGAGCTTTGGCAAAGGTTGAGCGCCAAATTCGGTGACGCGCGCGGAGACGTTACTCAACAATCTTGGCCGCTTTACGACGAGCGTCTGCTAGTCGAAGACGAAGTTGAAATCGTCATTCAAATAAACGGCAAACTTCGCGATCGAATTAAGATGCCGATTGTGACTACTGAGGAGGAACTGAAGGCAGTCGCGCTATCGAACCCGAAAGTTCAAGACCGGCTCGCTGGGAAAGCGGTTCGCAATGTCATTGTCGTTCCAAAAAAACTCGTCAACATCGTCGTATGAAAAAAATCTGGGAAGAATTCAAAACATTCGCGATCAAAGGTAACGCCGTCGATCTTGCGGTTGGCGTAATCATCGGCGCGGCATTCGGCGCGATTGTCAATTCATTGGTGAAGGATGTGGTCATGCCGCCGATCAGCTTGCTCACCGGCGGATTGGATTTCTCGAACAAGTTTCTCATTTTGCGCGCGGCCAAAGACGGCTCGACCACATTCAATACCGCCGAAGAAGCGGTGAAAGTCGGAGCAGTTACCTGGAACTACGGCAACTTTATCACCTTGGTCATTAACTTTTTGATTGTTGCGATCGCGATATTTCTCGTCATCCGCATCATCAATCAACTTAGACATCCAGCCGAAAAGCCAGTCGACACCAAGGATTGTCCCGCGTGCGCAATGAAGATTCCGATTAAGGCGACGCGTTGTCCTCATTGCACGACCGAGCTTTCGCAAACTGCGCAAGGTTAGGCAGAAGCAGCGCCGCGGTTCATGCTTTTGTCCTAGGGAATTTCCGTAA
>JBQGEN010000461.1:0-2600 GCA_052039615.1 Sideroxyarcus sp.
CCCCGCGATGCGGCAGGCATCCTTGGTGGCGGCGCGCTGATTGTCGTCGAAATACGCCGGCACCGTCACCACGGCTTTTTCCACCGGCTCGCCCAGGAACGCCTCGGCATCGCGCTTGATCTTCTGCAACAGGAACGCCGAGAGCTGTTCGGGCGAATAGTCCTTGTCGCGCAAACGGTAGTTCTCGCGCCGGCCCATCTTGCGCTTGAACGCGCTGGCCGTGCCCTCTGGATTGGCGGCCGCCTGGCGCCGCGCGGGTTCGCCCACCAGCACCTGGCCGTCGGCGGTGAGCGCAACATAACTGGGGAAAGCCTTGCCGCCTATGCTGATGCCTTCTGCGCTGGGGATGATGACGGGACGCCCGCCGCGCAACACGGCGGCGGCCGAATTGGAAGTGCCTAGATCGATACCGATGATGGCCATAAGGTCCTCACTATGCGTATTTCACCTGGAGCGGCGCTCGCCGCGACACACGATGTCATTCTACTGCCATCCGGGAATAAGTCACCGTCTTCCGGCGACGCGCGCCGCTCAACGCAGCTTGATCTCGGTCCAGATGCGCGACAGCACGCGGCGCTGGTGGCGGTCCAGGTCGCGCAGCATCTCCAGGCGCTTCTGCTGCGCGCGGTCGGGGAACACCGCCGGACTTTGCGCGATCTCGGGCTGGATATATTCGCGCGCGGCGAGGTTGGGATTGCCGGAACCGATCAGGTTGGTGAGCTCGGACGAGTTCTTGCCGTCCAGCATGAAGTCGATGAAACGGTGCGCCAAGTCGGGACGCGGGCCGGATTTGTGCAGCACCATCGAGTCCAGCGCCAGCACCGCGCCCTCCTTGGGGATGCTGGCGAGGATGCGGAAACCGCGCTGCGCCTTTTGCGCGTCGAGGTCGGCTTGGAAGATGTCGTTGGAGTAGCCGTGCACCAGCCAGATGTTGCCGACCGTGAGTTCCTTGATGTAGCTGGAGGCGTTGAACGCGGTCCAGTACGGCTTGGCACGCAGGATGAGGTCGCGCGCCTGCTTCCAGTGTGCCTCGTCGGTGTCGTTGGCGGAATAATGGAGATATTTCAGCGCCGCCGCCAGCAGCTCGCGCTGGCTGTCGAGCACGGTGACGCGGCCCTTGAGTTTTTCGAGGTAGCGCGGCTCGAAGATCACCGCCCAGCTGTCGACGGGCAGTTCCAGCTCGCGCAGTTTCTCGCTGTTGTAGCCGATCAGCGTGAGCGTGTAGGCATATGGCACCGAGTACCTGTTGCCGGGATCGAACACGGTGTTCAGATAGGCCGGGGCTATGTTCTTCAGGCCGGGCAGCAGGCTCTTGTCGAGCGGGCGCAGCGCGCGCTGGCGGATCAGCGCCTCCATCGCATTGCCGGTCGGCACGATGAGATCGTAGCCAGTCGCGCCCGCCGCGAGCTTGGCCAGCATCTCCTCGTTGTCGGAGTAGTAGTCCTGCACCACACGGCAGGCGCACTGTTGCTCGAAGCGCGCGATGGTGGCGTCCGAGATGTAGTTGTTCCAGTTGTAGAGGTGCAGTGTGTCGGCGGCGTGGGCGCTGCCGACATAAAACAAAAGCAATACCGCGCGCAGCAGACCCATGATCCGTTCGTCCTGAGCTTGTCGAAGGATGAACGGCCTGAAGCTCCAAGACATTTTCCGCCCACCCTTCGACATAACCAGCGACTTGCCCGCTTGCGGGCTTAGTCGAATGGCTAGTAGTTCCATCAAGCTCAGGGCGAACGGAAAATGTCTTGGAGCAGCGCTATTGAGCATCACCCCTTCCCTTTCAACACATCCGGCGCAAACCGCGCCGCCAGCACGATCATCGTCAGCGTCAACAGCATCAGCAGCGTGGACACGGCATTCACCTCCGGCGTAACGGCGATCTTGATCATAGAGTAGATGCGCAGCGGCAGCGTCTGCACGCCGACCCCGGCAGTGAAGAAGGTGATGACGAAGTCGTCGATGGACAGCGTGAACGCCATCAGTCCGCCCGCGACAACGGCCGGCAGGATCAGCGGGAAGGTGACGTAGCGGAAAGTCTCCCACGGCGAGGCGCCGAGGTCGCGCGCCGCCTCGAACAGGTTCTCGTCCATGCCCGCCAGCCGCGCGCGCACGATCACCGCGACGAAGCCGATCGAGAACGTGATGTGCGCGAGCACGATGGACAGCATGCCGAGCGTGAGGTTGAGCACCTGGATGAAGAACAGCAGCAGCGACACGCCGAGCAGAATCTCGGGCATCGCCACCGGCGTCAGCACCATGAAGGTCAGCAGTTTCAGCCTGTAGCGGTGCATCGCGATGCCGGCCATCGTGCCGAGCAGCGTCGCGGCCAGGCTGGACACCAGCGCGATGAACAGCGAGTTGCCGGCCGCCAGCAGCATCTCCTCGTCGTGCAGCAGCACCTCGTACCAGTGCCATGTGAAACCCAACCATTCGGCGTTCAGGCGCGAATCGTTGAACGAATACACCACCACGATGGCGAGCGGCAGGTAGAGGAAGGCATACACCGCCAGCGCCGCCGCCCACAGTCCCCACCCCCTACGCATAGTGCCTCCCGCGCCCGCCGAACCTTGCAGCGACCCAGACGATCAGCAGCACCGCGAGGG
>JBQGEN010000462.1:0-5108 GCA_052039615.1 Sideroxyarcus sp.
GTAGTTTTGACTAATTCTCTTAGCAAGGAACAGAGCTACATGGCGGCTTGCCTTTCGATTTGTTAGCCGATTTCATTGACACCACTCACTTCCCCCTAGATAATTCCTCCCATGAATTCCTTGATGACCACCATTTGCAAAGCACGAGTCCTGCCGTTCGCGCACGCGCGAGCCGTGTGGCGCTTTGCGTCTGGTGGTCCGGAGAACCCGTTGTAGTTCAAGTTCAGCAAACGATTTTTCCCAAGGCCACAGACGATCCTCTGTGGCCTTTTTGTTTTTTGCGGTCGTTCCCCTTCGACAGGCTCAGGGCGAACGGAGTTTGTGGTTTGAGGTCGTTCCCCTTCGACTGGCTCAGGGCGAACGGATTGATTTGATTTGAGCCGCCGTCCGCCCGTACTGGCTCAGGGCGAACGGAGCTTTATGATTTGAGCCGAGGAGAAGATCATGTCGCTTCCAGCAGCATTCGTATCGGTCATCCTGATCTGGTCCACCACGCCGCTCGCCATCAAGTGGAGTGCGCTGGGTGCCGGTTTCAGTTTCGCGGTGTTCTCGCGCATGGCCATCGGTGTGTTGCTGTGTGCCGTCCTGTTGGCGGCGTTCCGCGTGCGCTTCCCGCTGCACCGCAGGGCGCTGCTGGCCTATGTGGCGGGCGGGGTGAGCATGTTCGCCGCGATGGCGCTCACCTACTGGTCGGCGCAATTCGTCAGCTCCGGCATGATCTCGGTGCTGTTCGGCCTGTCGCCCATCATCACCAGTCTGGGCGCGATGCTGTGGCTGAAGGAAGAGGCGCTCACGCCGAGCAAACTGGCGGGGATGCTGCTGGGCGTGCTCGGCCTGCTGCTGGTGTTCCGCGGCGGCGTCAGCACTGGATCAATCGTCGGCCTGTCGGCCCTGTTCGCGGGGGTGGTCGCACAATCGCTGGGCTTGGTGTGGCTCAAGCGCATCGGTGACGACAGCCCGCCGCTGGCAATGACGCTGGGCACTTTGGCGGTGGGGCTGCCGCTGTTCTTTGCCGCCTGGTATTTGGCCGACGGGCATGTGCCTTCCGCCATGCCGCCGCGTGCAGTGGCCGCCACGGTATACCTGGGTGTGGTCGGCTCGGTGCTGGGGTTCGCGCTCTACTACTACCTCATCAAGCACATGGAGGCTGGGCGCATCGCGCTCATGGCGCTGGTCACGCCGGTGCTGGCATTGCTGCTGGGGCACGGGCTGAACGACGAGGCGGTGCTGCCGCAGGTGTGGCTGGGCACGGCGAGCATCGTGTTCGGCCTGGGGCTGCACCAATGGGGTGGGGCGTGGTTGCCATTGCGGCGCTGATCAGGCGTCGAACTCCTCCGGGTACTTGCCGGGGTCGATGCCGCATTTCTTCAGCGGCTCGATCAGGCGGTCGCGCTTGATCTTTGCGCTCGACAGGATGTAGCCGCGGATCACGTGTTCGCGTGTAACCGGGGAATGGTCGTACCCGGCGACCTCCTCGATGATCTTGGTGACCTTGCGCCGGGCCATCGAACGGAACAGGGCGGGGACGTAGGACAGCAGTTGCTTGAGCAGATCCTCGGACTCCGGTAGCCATTCGCCCTGCTTGGGCAGTTCCGGGGTGAAGCCGTATTCATCCTCGCTGAGTTCGCGCCAGACGATGACTGCGTTGCCGTCCGGGTCGGCGACGTGCGCTTCGAATTCCAGCGCCGGTGTGCGTTGCGCTTCATAAAGCGCGCGTCCGCCGGACTGGACCAGCAGGTCGAAGGCGCGCTGCACGTCCGGCACGCTCACGCGCAGGGTGACGGGGCGCGCCACCTGCGGTACTTGCACCAGCCGCAGGATCACGGAGCCCGAGTCGAGGTCGATGAAACCTTCGCCGCGCTTGACTTCTTTGAGGCCGATCAGCTTGCCCCAGAAGGCTTCGGCGCGGGCAAGGTCGGTGACCGGTACGTCAATGTGGGTAACGCCAAAGAACATGTATGGCTCCTGTGTGATGGTTGGCGGCGAGTATACGGCAGTCAGTCGACCGGGCGAAGTCCGGCGGCCGCGTGAATATTCGTGGCTGGTTGCAGCAGACTGAGGCGATATAATCACGGGCTGCAGCGTAGTGTCTGCTGCTGTGTGATAACCATGATGGAGGGTTGTGAAATATGCGTAATTTGATCGTTGCTGCTTTGGCTACATTGTTCGTTACTAGCACTGCTTTCGCTGCTGATGCTGCGTGCGAAGCCAAGGCCGCCGAGAAGAAGCTGGCTGGCGCTGCCAGGAACAGCTTCATCAAGAAGTGCGAAAAGGACGCTGCTGCGTCGTCGTGCGAAGCCAAGGCGGTAAGCAAGGACGGCAAGCCGCTGGCGGGTGCTGCCAAGGCCGCGTCCATCAAGAAGTGCCAGGCGGACGTTCGGGCCGCCAAGTGATTTGTTCGTGATGTGCTAACTGCATTCCGGCGGGCTCGTCCCGCCGGATTTGTTTAGAGACCATGCTCAACTGGAAAGACGGACAACCCTTCTCGGATTGCTACGGCGACGTGTATTTCTCCACCGACTCGGGACTGGATGAGACGCGCCATGTGTTCCTGCAGGGCAACCGCCTCGCGGAGCGCTTCGCCGCGTTGCGCGAAGGCGAGAGCTTCTGCATCGGCGAGACCGGCTTCGGCACCGGGCTGAATTTCCTCTGCGCGTGGCAGCTGTTCGAACAGTTCGCGCCGCCGGGCGCGAGTCTGGACTTCTTCAGCGTCGAGAAATTTCCTCTGGATGACGGCGAACTGCGCGCGGCACTGGCGCTGTGGCCGGAACTGCGCACGCAGGCAGACGTGTTGCTGGCACGCTGGCATCGCCGCGTGCCGGGCTGGAACCGCTGGAATTTCGCGGATGGCCGTGTGCGCCTGACGCTGGCGATGGAAGACGTGGCGCAGGCCTTGCCGCAACTGCCGCAGGCTTGCGTGGACGCATGGTTTCTCGACGGCTTCTCGCCGGCGAAGAATCCGGAGATGTGGAGTGAGGCTGTGCTGGGGGGCCTCGCACGGGCCTCGCGCGCTGGTGCGACCCTGGCGACCTACACCAGCGCAGGCTGGGTGCGGCGCGGGCTGGAGCAGGCGGGCTTCGCGGTGGAGCGCGTGCAAGGCTTCGGGCGCAAGAGGGAGATGACGCACGGTCAATTACCTTCCGCTAATTTCCCCTCTCCCTTGCAGGGAGAGGGTTGGGGAGAGGGTAGAGTCGGTGTGGCGCGTACCCTCTCCCCCGGCCCCTCTCCCGCTTGCGGGAGAGGGGAGGTTCCTCGTTCTGCTATCGTCATCGGCGGCGGCATCGCCGGTTGTGCAGCTGCTCATTCGTTGGCGCAACGCGGCATCCAGGGCACGCTCATCGAGCGCGCAGCACAACTCGCCACTGCCGGCTCCGGCAATCCGCGTGGCATCCTGCATGCGCGCTTCGGCGCGGGCATGAATGCCTTGCATCGCATCGTGCTGGCTGCCTACGGCCACGCACTGGCGTTGTTCGATGAAACCGTGCCAGTGGATGGCGTGATCCGTGCCGAATGCGG
This sequence comes from Sideroxyarcus sp., assembly GCA_052039615.1. Lineage (GTDB taxonomy): Bacteria > Pseudomonadota > Gammaproteobacteria > Burkholderiales > Gallionellaceae > Sideroxyarcus. The sequence goes on from JBQGEN010000462.1 coordinate 3,517, forward strand.
CTTGCTGCAATTGGCGGCGACCGAGGCCGAAGCAAAGCGCATCGGCAAGCTCGCCGAACAGGAATGGCCTGCGCATCTGTTGCAGGCGGTGGACGCGGAGCGCGCCTCCGCGCTGGCGGGTTTGACCATGGCGCACGGCGGGCTGTGGTTTCCCGCTGGTGGCTGGGTGGCGCCGCCGCAAGTCTGCGCGAAGCTGGTCCAGCATCCGAACATTGAACTGCGCCTGAACAGCGAAGTGACCGCCCTGGAGCGCACCGCGTCCGGCTGGCGCGCCAGCGGTGCGGGCTGTTCGATCGAGGGCGAGCAGGCGGTGGTGTGCAGCGCCCATCAGGCCAGACGCCTGAGCCAGTTCACTGCCTTTCCCCTGCAGCCGGTGCGCGGCCAGATCAGCGTATTGCCTGCGACGGCGCAGAGCGAAAGACTGCAGACCGTGCTGTGCGCGGAAGGCTACTGCGCACCTGCCGTGGGCGGGCTGCACGTGGCGGGCGCAACCAGTACCTTCGACGACGAGGAGGTCGATATCCGCGAGGTCGACCATGCCGACAATCTTGCGAAGATTGCCGCGCACATGCCCGCGCTGCATCGGGCACTATCCAATTCCGTTCATCCTGAGCCTGTCGAAGGAATGAACGGCACTCCAGGGGGCATTCCACCCTTGGCCGGGCGCGCCGGCGTGCGCTGTTCCGTCCCGGGCGCGACGCCGCTGGTGGGCGAGGTCGCGTCGGGCTTGTATTGCAGCCTCGCCCACGGCACGCGCGGTCTGCTCACCGCGGGTATCGCCGCCGAAGCGATCGCCGCCGCGATGTGCGGTACATTGCCGCCGTTGCCGCAGTCGTTGCTGGATGCGCTGGCACCGTTGCATCGAATCCGAAATACAGGAAAATGAGTCGCATGAAAAAAACACCACCCCCCGAATACCCCGAGATCCGCGCTGGCCAGTCCGTCGAGTTGCTGAAGGCACTGCACATCCTGACGCGCGACGGCAAGATGAACCAGGATTCGCGCCGCAAGCTGAAGCAGGTGTATCACCTGTACCAGTTCATCGAGCCCTTGCTGCAGGAAGTGAAGAACGAGCGCGGCGCACTGACGCTGGTGGATCACGGCGCGGGCAAGTCCTATCTGGGTTTCATCCTGTACGACCTGTTCTTCAAGGCACTGAAGGATGCTTCGCACATCTACGGTATCGAGACGCGCGAGGAACTGGTGACGCACTCGCGCGAACTGGCGCAGCAGCTTGGCTTCGGCGGCATGTCGTTCCTGAACCTGTCGGTGGCGGAATCCATCGCGTCGAGCGAATTGCCCGCCCGGGTGGACGTGGTGACGGCGCTGCATGCCTGCAACACGGCGACCGATGACGCGATCCGCTTCGCGCTGGCGAAGCAGGCGAAGCACATCGTGCTGGTGCCGTGCTGCCAGGCGGAGGTGGCGGCGGTGCTGCGCAAGAACAAGGGCAAGCAACTGGCGAAGGATGCGCTCACTGAGCTGTGGCGCCATCCCATCCACACGCGCGAGTTCGGCAGTCACCTCACCAACGTGCTGCGCTGCCTGCAACTGGAGGCGCACGGTTATCAGGTGACGGTGACCGAGCTGGT
>JBQGEN010000463.1:0-8381 GCA_052039615.1 Sideroxyarcus sp.
TCGGCACATGGCGCGACAACATCCGCACCGACGAGGCGCTGGCCAAGAAATGGTTCGCCAAGCACGGCATGGACGAGCTGGTGAACGACGTCGTTGCCCGCTGCCCGACCAAGACCTTCCAGGTCAAGGAAATCGGCAAGATCAAGAAGGGCGAGCACATCTCCAGCGTGAAGGTGAGCGACACCCATGCCGTCGAGATCGACAACCAGGACTGCGTACGCTGCATGCACTGCATCAACGTGATGACCGGCGCACTGGCTCCCGGCAAGGACAAGGGCGCAAGCGTTCTGGTCGGCGGCAAGAGCCACCTGAAGATCGGTGGCCTGATGGGCACCGTGGTGATCCCGTTCATGAAGCTGGACACTGAGGAAGAAGTCGAGAAATTGGTCGATTTCGCTCAGCGCGCCATCGATTTCTTCGCCGAGAACGCGCTGGAGCACGAGCGTACCGGCGAGATGATCGAGCGTATCGGTCTGGCCAACTACCTCGACGCGATGGAGATCGAAGTTGATCCGGCGATGATTAGCTCGCCGCGCATGAATCCCTACGTCCGCACCGACGGCTGGGATGCCGAAGTCGCCAAGATCAAAGCCAAAAAGCAAGCTGCCTGAGGAGATAGAAGATGAATGCACCTGTACAGATGCGCAAGCCGAAAGAGACTGGCGTACCGGACAACAAGAAATACCTGCATCCAGTGCTGGCGAAGAACTTCGGCAACTGGAAATATCACGACCGTCCCCGTCCTGGCGTGCTGCACCATGTCTCCCATAGTGGCGACGAGGTGTGGTCCGTACGTGCCGGCACACAGCGCCAGATGGACGTCTACACGGTCCGCACGCTGTGCGACATCGCCGACAAGTTCGCCGAAGGGCGTGTGCGCTTCACCATCCGTTCCAACATCGAGTTCATGGTGTCTGAAGAGAAGAAGGTCGCTCCGCTGATCGCCGAACTGGAGAAGCACGGCTTCCCCGTGGGCGGTACCGGCAACTCCATCACCATGATCGCGCACACCCAGGGTTGGCTGCACTGCGACATCCCCGGCACCGACGCTTCCGGCGTGGTGAAGGCGCTGATGGACGAGCTGGTCGTCGAGTTCAAGCGCGAAGAGATGCCGAACCGCGTGCATCTGTCCACCTCCTGCTGCGAGATCAACTGCGGCGGCCAGGCCGACCTCGCCATCATCGTGCAGCACACCAAGCCGCCGGTCATCAACCATGACCTGGTCGCCAACGTGTGCGAACGCCCGGCGGTGGTGGCGCGTTGCCCGGTGGCGGCGATCCGTCCCGCCATGGTCAACGGCAAGCCATCGCTGGAGATCGACGAGAGCAAGTGCATGTGCTGCGGCGCCTGCTACCCGCCCTGCCCACCGATGCAGATCAACGATCCGGAGAACTCCAAGCTGGCGATCTGGGTTGGCGGCAAGAACTCCAATGCCCGCGGCAAGCCCACTTTCATGAAGATGGTCGCTTCCGGCCTGCCCAACAACGCACCGCGCTGGCCCGAAGTCGCCGCCGTGGTGAAGAACATCCTGACCGTGTACAAGGAGGATGCGCGTCCTTGGGAGCGTCTGGCCGACTGGATCGACCGTATTGGCTGGCCGCGTTTCTTCGAAAAGACCGGTCTGCCATTCACCAAGTACCTGATCGACGACTGGCGCGGTTCGCGTTACAACCTGAACGCTTCGACGCATATCCGTTTCTGAGCGAGGACATAGTATGAAATTCGGAATCGTCGTCAACGAGGGGCCGTACCAGCATCAGGCCAGCGACTCGGCCTACTTGTTCGCCAAGGCTGCCATCGAGAAGGGTCATGAAGTATGGCGTGTGTTCTTCTATCACGATGGCGTCAATAACGCGTCCAGGCTCACCGAGCCGCCGCAGGATGACCGCCATATCGTGAACCGCTGGGCCAAGCTGGCGGAAGAGCACAAGGTCGACCTGGTGGTGTGTGTTGCCGCGGCGCTGCGTCGCGGCATCAAGGAAGAGAATCTGGCCCAAGGTTTCCGCATCTCGGGACTGGGGCAGCTGGTGGAAGCCGGTATCAAGTGTGACCGACTGGTCACCTTCGGCGATTAAGGAGAGACGAGATGAGTGATGCGAAAAAATTCATGTTCGTCAACCGCAAGGCGCCTTACGGCACGATCTATGCCCTGGAATCGCTGGAGGTGGTGTTGATCACTGCCGCTTTCGATCAGGATGTGTCGCTGGCGTTCCTCGATGACGGGGTCTACCAGTTGAAGAAGGGGCAGCAGACCAAGGGCATCGAGACCAAGAACTTCTCGCCTGCCTACCGAGCCCTGGAGGACTACGACATCGAGAAGCTGTATGTCGAGAAAGAGGCCATGGAAGTGCGCGGTCTGGTCGAAGAAGATTTTCTGGTGCCTGTCACCGTGCTCAGCCGTGCCGAGATGGGCAAGCTGATGGACGAGCAGGACGTGGTCTTGAGTTTCTAAGGGGGAGACATGTTACATATCATCAACAAATCACCCCTGACCGGCGGCTCGCTCGACAGCTGTCTTAACACGGCGACGGGCGGGGATATCCTGCTGATCGAGGATGCGGTGTATGCGGCGACGCGCGGCAATGCTGCGGAAGCCAAGTTGCGCGCAGCGATGGGACGCTTCAAGATACATGTCCTGATGCCCGATCTGGATGCGCGCGGTCTGGGCGACAGGCTGGTCGAAGGCGTTGCCCCGGTGGGATACGACGGCTTTGTCGATCTGGCGAGCAGCAACAAAACCTGCCAATCCTGGCTTTAATCAGAATCATCAATTGCAACGCAGAGAAGGAGAATCAACATGGCAAGCATCGAAGTCGCTGGCAAGACATACGAAACTGACGAAGAAGGTTATCTGGTCAACCTGGCCGATTGGAACACTGACGTTGCGAACTACATGGCGCAAACCGAAAGCATCACGATGACCGAACAGCACTGGGAAGTCGTCAACTTCCTGCGCGAGTATTTCGAGGAATACCAGATCGCTCCGGCGGTGCGTGTGCTGACCAAGGCTATCGGCAAGAAGCTGGGCGCCGAGAAGGGTACCAGCGAGTATCTGTATGGTCTGTTCCCGTACGGCCCCGGCAAGCAGGCGTGCAAGATTGCCGGTCTGCCCAAGCCGACTGGTTGCATTTAATTCAGACTCTGCGATAGGGAACCTTTCATGGCCAGCATCGTCTTCGCGATCCTGTTCTATCTCGCTACGCTGTTGTTCGTCGTAGGGGTGCTCTATCGCATCAATACCTACGCCCGTACTCCGGCTCCGCTGAAGATACCTACCACGCCCGCGCCGACCACCACGAGTGGTGTGGTGTTCCGCATGACGCGCGAGGTGGTGTTCTTCGAGAGCCTGTTCAAGGCGAATTTGTGGATCTGGGGTCTGGGCTGGTTGTTCCATGCCAGCCTGGCGCTGGTGACATTGCGTCACCTGCGCTATTTCACCGAGCCGGTATGGGCTTGGGTGGAGTTCATTCAGCCGTTCGGCATCTATGCCGGAATCACCATGCTGCTGGGTCTGCTCGGTCTGTGGGGGCGTCGCTTGCTGGTCGAGCGCATCCGCTATATCTCCACGCCCTCGGATCATCTGATGCTGGTGCTGCTCATCGGCATCGCTGCCTCCGGCCTGATGATGAAGTTCGTCGCGCACACCGATGTGATCGCGGTGAAAGGATATTTCATCGGTCTGATGCATCTGGATATGCAGATGCTTCCGGCCGACCTGTTATTGATAGTGCATCTGTCACTGGTTGTAGCGCTCCTGGTTGTGTTCCCCTTCAGCAAATTGCTGCACGCTCCAGGAGTCTTTTTCTCACCCACCCGCAATCAGAAAGACGATCCGCGCGAGAAGCGCCATCTGAGTGCGTGGGCTGCCAAACTGGAATCGGAGAAGAACTGAAATGGCAGATATCGTAGCGCCAGCCTACCGCACCATTCCCATCATTCCCGCGCTGATCCCCGGCGCGATGGAGGGCAAGGGGCCGTTCGTCGCCAATGAGAAGATCAACGAGGCCATCGGCTTTCCCGGTCAGCTGGTGGAAGACTGGCATGACAAGGCTATCGCCAAAATGGGCGAGTTGCTCTCCAAATACCGTTCGTTCCGGGTGTTCATGGACGCGTGCGTGCATTGCGGCGCCTGTACCGACAAGTGCCACTATTTCATCGGCACGCAGGATCCGAAGAACATGCCGGTGGCGCGCCAGGACCTGATGCGCAGCGTATACCGCCGCTATTTCACCCTGCCCGGCAAACTGTTCCCCAAACTCGTCGGCGCGCGCGATCTGACGCGCGAAGTGCTGGACGAGTGGTTCAACTATTACCACCAGTGTTCCGAATGCCGCCGCTGCTCGGTGTTCTGCCCCTATGGCATCGACACCGCCGAGATCACCATGGCGGCGCGCGAGATCCTCGACTCCATCGGCTACGGCCAGAAGTATTCCAACGAGATCATCGGCAAGGTGCACAAGATCGGCAACAACCTCGGCCTGCCCGGACCGGCGCTGGAAGACACACTGGCGGGATTGGAAGAGGACGTCAAGGACGCCACCGGCATCGACGTGAAGTTCCCGATCGACGTGAAGGGCGCGGAAGTGCTGCTCGTCACGCCCTCGGCCGACTTCTTCGCCGAACCGCATATCGACAGCCTGATCGGCTACGCCAAGGTGTTCCATGCCACCGGCACCAGCTGGACGCTGTCCTCCATGTCGTCCGAGGCGGGCAACTTCGGCATGTTCATCGGCAACTACGACCAGTTGCGCACCATCGCCATGCGCATCCGCCAGGCTGCGCTGGAACTGGGTGTCAAGCGCATCGTGGTTGGCGAGTGCGGCCATGCTTGGCGCGTGGCCTACAGCTTCTGGAATACGCTGACCGGCGTGGGCGACGGCGCGGATCCCAATGACCGCTTCGCGCAGATGCTGCAGAAGCAGCTGGATCACCGCTACAAGCAGCCTGCGCATATCTGCGAATTCACTTGGGACATGATCCAGGACGAGCGCCTGACTTTCGACAAGTCCAAGAACGACAAGCACATCATCACGTTCCACGATTCGTGCAACGTGGCGCGCGGTTCGCGCATGGGCGACCTGCCCGGCGGCCAGTTCGAGATCCCGCGCAACATCATCAAGGCAGTGGCCAACAATTTCGTCGAGATGGCGCCCAACACCACGCGCGAGCAGACCTTCTGCTGCGGCGGCGGCGGCGGCGTGCTGACTGACGACTTGCTTGAGCTGCGCGTCAAGGGCGCGCTGCCGCGCATGGAGGTGCTGCAGCAGTCCGTGGACGAACACGGCGTCAATTTCATGGCAACTATCTGCGCAATTTGCAAGGCGCAATTCACCAAGGTCTTGCCCATCTACGGATTCGATAGAAAGTTGGTGGGCGGCGTACATCAACTGGTCAGCAATGCGATCCAGCTGGGTCCGAAATAACGAGGAGAAGGCAAAATGTCAGCAGTCAGCGAAACCCCGCAAAAGATCACGTTCCGCCGTTTCAAGGATGGCGACAATAAAGTCCGTCGCCTGAACGACAAGATTTTTCAGGCCGGCTATTCCTACAAGTGCCCTACCTATATCCAGTCCACGCCGCCCTGCCAGGGTAGCTGCCCGGCGGGTGAGGATATCCGCGGCTATCTCGGCATCGTGCGCGGCACCGAGAAGGTGCCGAATGGCGCCGACGGCAAGCCCGTCATGCCGTGGCAGGAATATGCCTGGCGTCGCCTGACCGAGGCCAACCCGTTCCCCGCCGTGATGGGGCGCGTGTGCCCGGCTCCGTGCGAAAGCGGCTGCAACCGCAACGAAGTGGAAGACCATGTCGGCATCAACTCGGTCGAGCACTTCCTCGGCGAGTACGCGATCGCCAACAAGCTGAAGTACAACAAGCCGAACGTCGCGTCCTCCGGCAAGAAGGTCGCCATCCTCGGCGGCGGCCCGGCCGGCCTGTCCTGCGCCTATCAGCTGGTGATGAAGGGCCACGACGTCACCGTGTTCGACGAACATGAACACCTCGGCGGCATGATGCGTTACGGCATCCCCGGCTTCCGTACGCCGCGCGATGTGCTCGACGCGGAGATCCAGCGCATTATCGATCTGGGCGTGAAGACGCGCATGAAGACGCGCGTCGGCAGCGACATCACCATGGAGCAGATCCGCAAGGAATTCGATGCGGTGTTCCTCGGTATGGGCGCACAGGCCGGCCGTGCACTGCCCATCGCCGACAGCGCCGCACCCAACGTGGTGACCGCGACCGCATTCCTGCAGGCCTTCAACGAAGGCCGTCTGCAGCACGTCGGCAAGCGCGTGGTGGTGGTCGGTGGTGGTGATACCTCCATCGACGTCGCGACCGTTGCCCGCCGTCTGGGACACATCTCGCACGCCAAGCCGACCGATGCCGAGATGGCCATCGCCGGCCGCATGGCGCACGACGTGGCCGACATCTCCGCCAAGCAGGGCGCGGAAGTGGCGCTGACCTCGGTGTTCCCCATCGACAAGATGCAGGCCAACAAGCACGAGATCGAACAGGCGCTGGCAGAAGGCATCCACATCCTCGGCGGCATGGTGCCGCTGGGCATCGTGCGCGGTACCGACGGTCGTGCCACGGCATTGCGCGTCGCCAAGTGCGAGGCCAAGTTCGTCGGCGGCAAGCTGGAGATCAACAACATTCCGGGCAGCGAGTACGACATCGAGGCCGACCTGATCGTCTCGGCAATTGGCCAGGCGGTCGATTTCACCGGATTGGAGCAGTTCAACAATGGCAAGGGCGCAGTCTCGACCGACCGCAACTACGTGGTGAGCGGCCAGCCGGGCGTGTTCGCCGGCGGCGACGTGATCCGTCCGCACCTGCTGACCACCGCAGTCGGCCACGGCTCCATCGCGGCCGACGGCATCGACAGCTTCCTGCAGGGCAAGGATCTGGAGAAGCGTCCCAAGATCGACGCGCACCAGTTCGACCTGATGCGCAAGCTGGTCGAGAAGGGCATCAAGATCGAGGAAGCGCACGAACCGATGCGCGGCACCTGCAACTCCAACGTCGCCGTGCACAACTTCGACAACCGCTCCGACCGCTTCATCATCCCGCACGACAAGCTGTTCCTCGGCCATTTCAACTATGTGCCGCGCAACGTGCGCAACGTCGTCACGCTGGACAAGGAAAGCGCGCTGGGCAACTTCCAGGATCGCCTCGGTGTCCTCGACGAGAAGCAGGTCGTTGCCGAAGCCAAGCGCTGCATGAGTTGCGGCATGTGCTTCGAGTGCGACAACTGCGTGGTGTATTGCCCGCAGACCGCCGTGTATCGCGTCAAGAAGACCGAGGCCACGCTGGGGCGCTACGTCGCGACCAACTACGACAAGTGCATCGGCTGCCACATCTGTGCCGACGTGTGCCCGACCGGTTACATTCAGATGGGTCTGGGTGAGTGATGAGACTGCTCGTATCCTTGCTGTTGTGCCTGTGCATCCCTGCGGTCTGGGCTGCTGAAACGAACACGCCCGCGCTGGATATCGGCAAGGGCGGCCAGTGCGTGAAAGATACGCAGTGGATGCGCAAGAACCACATGCACATGCTCAAGCACCAGCGCGACGAGACCGTGCGCAAAGGCATTCGCGTGGAAGAGAACGCGCTGAAGAACTGTGTAGAATGCCATGCCAGCCTGCAGGACAACAGCGTGACGGCGCGCGAGGACAGCTTCTGCAGCGGCTGTCACCGCTATGCCGCAGTCAAGATCGATTGCTTCGAATGTCACGCCAGCAAACGCAAGGAAGCGCTCGTCAATAAGGACGTCAAATGAGCGAAATCGACACACAACGCAGGCAGTTCCTGAAGACCTCGGCGGGCGCGGCAGCGATTGCGATCGCGCCGGGGATGATGCTGTTCCAGACCGCGCACGGCGATACGCAGGGCGCTAGCTCCAAGGTGCGCTGGGGCATGCTGGTCGACACCGCGCAGTGCAAGACCGGCTGCAACGATTGCGTGAGCGCATGCAACACGGAAAACGGCTTGTCCGGCGGCACCAAGACGACCGATTCGCAATGGATACGCAAGATCGAGATCAAGGATGTCAGCAGCGGGCGTGAATTGTCGCTGCCGATGATGTGCCAGCATTGCGAGCACCCGCCCTGCGTGGACGTGTGCCCGACGCAGGCCTCGTTCAAGCGCGCCGACGGCATCGTGCTGGTGGATCGCCACCTCTGCATCGGCTGTCGCTATTGCATGATGGCCTGTCCGTATAAGGCGCGCTCCTTCGTGCATGAACCGTTGCAGGACCAGAAACCCGACGTGCCGCGCGGCAAGGGTACAGTGGAAGCATGTTCGCTGTGCGTGCACCGCATCGACAAGGGGCAGATCCCCGCCTGCGCCGAGGCATGCCAGAACAAGGCTATCCTGTTCGGCGA
>JBQGEN010000464.1:0-1691 GCA_052039615.1 Sideroxyarcus sp.
ATCGTGATAGCGCTTGATGCGGTTCACATTGTCCGGCATCACCGTGCCCATGAAGGCCTGTGCCTGATGGAAGATGTCGTCGGTGTCGACCAGGATCTCGCCGATCTCGGGATTGAAGTAGTCGCGGATGGCGCGCACCACCAGGCTGCTTTCCAGATAGATCAGGGACGGGGCTTTTTCAGACTGGGCGGCGCCTTCGATGGCGTCCCACAGTTGCTTGAGGTAGTTCAGGTCCCACTGCAGTTCTTCGAGGTTGCGGCCGATGCCGGCGGTGCGGGCGATGATGCTCATGCCGTGCGGCACTTCCATCTGCGCCAGCACGTCGCGCAATTCGTTGCGGTCTTCGCCTTCGATGCGGCGCGATACGCCGCCGCCGTTCGGGTTGTTCGGCATCAGTACGATGTAACGTCCGGCCAGGCTGATGTAGGTGGTCAGTGCCGCGCCCTTGTTGCCGCGCTCGTCCTTTTCGACTTGAACCAGCAGTTCCTGGCCTTCCTTCAGCGCTTCCTTGACGGAGGGGCGGTTGCCGGCGCCGGGCTGGTAGTACTGGGGGGAGACTTCCTTGAACGGGAGGAAACCGTGGCGGGTGCCGCCGTATTCGACGAAACAGGCTTCGAGGCTGGGCTCGATGCGGGTGATGATGGCCTTGTAGATGTTGCTCTTGCGCTGCTCTTTGCCGGCGGTTTCAATGTCGAGGTCGACGAGTTTCTGACCATCCACAATGGCGACGCGGAGTTCTTCCGGCTGCGTCGCATTGAATAACATGCGTTTCATATTTTTCTCCCGCGCTCCGTACACGGGCAGAACAAAGCTACGCGCCGCTTAGCGCGCGAGAATGAGGGTCGTGCAAACTGTCAGTGAGTTGTGATGACGACTGTGACTCAAGTTCTTATTCTCGTTTTAGCTTGTCTGTATCTGCATGCTGCCAAATCTGTAGAGGGCAGCACACCAAAATCTATCTGCTTGGTGCTTAGAGCGCGCAAATCAATTACCATCACTGCTTGTCTCCGGTGAGTGAGATTAACCGGGCGGGGCTGCTTCTTCGTAGGCGGCTTGATTGCCTGCCTTGGTCGGACGGGGAAAATGAACATCCCGTTTCACGAAGGCGCACACGCGAGGCGCGAAGTATATTCAAAATGAACGGTTTAAGCAAAGAATCTGTCAGTTGGCTGGAAATCGACGAAGGCAGCGAAGGTCAGCGCATCGACAACTTCCTGTTCCGCCACCTCAAGGGCGTTCCCAAGAGCCATATTTACCGCATCCTGCGCGGCGAGGTGCGGGTCAACAAGAAACGGGTGGACCAGACCTATCGCCTGCAATTGGGCGATATCTTGCGCGTCCCACCCATCCGCGTGGCCGAAAAGCCGGAAAGCGAGTACGTCCCGGCGACCGAATTCCCCATTTTGTATGAGGATGATGCCTTGCTTGCCATCAACAAACCGGCCGGAACGGCCGTGCATGGCGGCAGCGGGGTAAGCTTCGGGGTCATCGAGCAACTGCGCAGCGCGCGTCCGCAGGCCAAGTTCCTGGAACTGGTGCACCGCCTCGACCGCGAGACTTCCGGCGTGCTGCTCGTGGCGAAGAAGCGCTCCGCGCTGACCGGGCTGCACGAGATCATGCGCGAAGGCAACAGCGACAAGCGCTATTTCACCCTGGTGCTGGGCCAGTGGAAGAACGCCAAGCAGCATGTG
>JBQGEN010000465.1:0-1946 GCA_052039615.1 Sideroxyarcus sp.
TTAACCTGCCCTCCATCCTCCCCCTCCACCATCACCCGCAACAACGGCTCGGTTCCGGACGGGCGCAGCAGCACGCGCCCCTTGCCGTTGAGCAGAGTCTCCGCGGTTGAGACGGCCAGTTTCACCTTGGGATGGTTGGCAAAGTCGTCCTTCTTGGCGACTTTCACGTTGATCAGTATCTGAGGGTACATGTGCAGGTCGCCCGCCGCCTGCGCCAGCGTCTGCTGTTTCATGCGCAGGGCATGCAGCACCTGCAGCGCCGAGACGATGCCGTCGCCGGTGCTGTGCTTGTCCAGGCTGATGATATGGCCGGAGTTCTCGCCGCCGAGCTGCCAGCCCTTCTGCTGCAGCAGTTCCATCACGTAGCGGTCGCCCACCTTGGCGCGTGCGAACGGGATGCCCAAGTGCTGCATGGCGTGCTCGAACGCGAGGTTGGTCATGAGGGTGCCGACCACGCCGCCTTTCATGATGCCTTCGGCATGGCGGTGCTTGGCGATGACATACAGCAGCTGGTCGCCGTCATAGAGCTTGCCGGCGGCATCGACCATGACCAGGCGGTCGCCGTCGCCGTCCAGCGCGATGCCGAGGTCGGCCTTGTGCTCCACCACGGCCTTCTGCAGGTTGCCCGGTTTGGTCGCGCCGTAGCCGTCGTTGATGTTCTTGCCGTTCGGTTCGGCGCCGATGGCCACGACGTCCGCGCCCAGTTCGTGAAAGACGTTGCGCGCGATGTGGTAGGTCGCGCCGTGCGCGCTGTCCACCACGATCTTGAGGCCACGCAGGTTCATGTCCGCCGGGAAGGTGCTCTTGCAGAATTCGATGTAACGCCCGACCGCGTCGTCGATGCGCTTGGCCTTGCCCAGGTTTTCCGAGGAATTGGTCAGCATCGGGTTGTCCAGCTCGGCCTCGATGGCGGTCTCGACCGCGTCCGGCAATTTCTCGCCGCTGCCGGAGAAGAACTTGATGCCGTTGTCCTCGAACGGATTGTGCGAGGCGGAGATGACCACCCCCGCCTGCAGGCGCAGGGCGCGCGTGAGGTAGGCCACGGCGGGGGTGGGTATCGGGCCGGCCAGGTAGACATCGATGCCCGCCGCGATGAGGCCGGCTTCCAGCGCCGACTCCAGCATGTAACCGGAGATGCGCGTGTCCTTGCCGATCAACACCCCCGGTCGCTCGCCTTTGGTGTGCTCGGCGCTGGCCAGCACCTTGCCGGCCGCGTAGCCCAGATGCATCACGAATTGCGGCGTGATGGGATGCTCCCCTACCTTGCCGCGTACGCCATCCGTCCCGAAATATTTTCTGCTCATCTTATCCCTCGTTCACTGCCTGCCAAATCTTCAGCGCATCCACCGTCTCGCGCACATCGTGCACGCGCACGATGGCCGCGCCCCGCTGCACCGCCAGCAAGGCCGCCGCCACGCTCGCCGCCGCGCGCTCGCCCACCTCGCGCCCGGTGATCGCGCCCAGCATGGATTTGCGCGACATCCCCGCCAGCACCGGCACGCCCAAGGTGCGAAACGATTCCAGTCTGCGCAACAGATCGAGATTATGCTCCAGCGTCTTGCCGAAGCCAAAACCCGGATCGATCACGATGCGCTCGCGCGCGATGCCGGCCGCCTCGGCCGCGGCGACGCGCTCGCGCAGGAACCCATAAACCTCGTCCATTACATTCAGGTATTGCGGCCGTTGCTGCATAGTCTGCGGTGTGCCCTGCTTGTGCATGAGACAGACCGCCGCATCTGTATTCGCGACCGACTTCAGCGCGTCCTCGGCCTGCAAGGCATGCACATCGTTGACCATGCAGGCTCCTGCCGCCAGTGCGGCCGTCATCACTCCCGGCTTCCAGGTGTCAATGGAGATGGGCAGTGACATGCCGTGCAGCCCCTCGATCACCGGCAACACGCGGTCCAGTTCCTCCTGTTCGCTCACGTACGCGGCGCCGGGACGCG
>JBQGEN010000466.1:0-1674 GCA_052039615.1 Sideroxyarcus sp.
GACGTACGCCAGTCTGCTGACCACGCGGCGACAGGTGCTGCATGCCGCAGCCGGTCAGGCGATGGAACGGCTGTATCCTGACTGGTTGGCGGAGCATTATGAGGAACTTGCTTATCACTTCACACGGGGTGCCGTCTGGGAGAAAGCCTTTGACTACCTCACACGGTCTGGGGACAAAGCCCGTCAGGCATATGCAAATCAGGAAGCGATTGCGTTTTACACGCAAGCCATCGAAGTCAGCCTACGCCTCACCCCTGCTGTGGAGCCAGCGCAGCTTCTGCCTGTGTATGAAGGTCGTGGGCTCGTCTGGACTCTCCAAGCCAAGTACGACGAGGCGATTGCGGATTTTCAGCACATGCGCCGCCTGGCGCGTACCTCGGGCAATCCGCAGAAAGAGGGGGAAAGTCTCAGTCATCTGGCGTTCGCCCACTGGGGCAAGTTCTCCGAAGAGCAACTGCCCTTTGTCGAACAGTACGCCCTAGAAGCCATGCAGCTTTTCCAGCACACCAGAGACCAAAAAATCTTGGCGCGGAGCCTCACCAGCCTTGGGCTTGTACAACAAGTGCGTGGAAATCTCCAGGACGGCAATCGCCACCTGGAGGAATCGCTGCAGATCAGTCGTCAGGAGGGCTACAAAGACTGCCTGGCTCAAAATTTGTTGTGGTGGGGGGCGCATGCCCACTGGCAGGGGGATTTTGCCCGTGCCATGCACCTCAGTCGGGAGGGACTGGCAGTCGCACGGGATATCCACGATGGCATCAGTGAACTGTTTACGCTCGCCTTTCTCTGCCTCGCTCAGTGGAGTGCAGGGGCGTATGCCCAGGCGCTCACCGTGTTACGCGAAGGCATGACCAAAGCACACGCGCGGGAGAATCGGTTTATTGTCGGTCGTCTGATGAACACCTTGGGGTGGTTTCACAGCGAGTTCGGGGATGTCTCCCGTGCTCTCGAATATGATCAAGCAAGTGTGGAATTGGGACGCGCGTCTCGCATTTCCAATGTCGAGATTAGCGCCTTGATCAACCTGGGGCTCGATTATCTCCTCCTGCGGCAGGAAGAACGTGCGCAGACCTATCTTGCCCCAACGCTCGAACGGGTGGAGCGTGAAGCGTTTGGTGCCCACCGCTGGCGGTGGAAGATTCGGCTGCTCATGGGTCTTACTGAACTGTCCTATGCCTCAAGGGAGTACGAGCAAGCCTTCCGCTATGTGGAAGAAGGACTGAAGGAAGCCCAAGCAACGACGTCGCAGAAATATGTGGCTCTGGGATGGGCATGGCGTGGCAAGATCATCGCAAAACTCGGCGATGCTGAAGCAGCAGGCACAGAACTCCAACGCGCCTTCTCGCTGGCGGAACAATTGCAGAGTCCATCACTCTTCTATCCGATTGCCTATGATCTCGGGCACTGGTACGAAACGACAGGCAAGGAACGTGAAGCAGCAGCATTGTACGGCAAAGCCAAAGCCACTACCGAGCAGATGGCAACGGCTGTCGAAGATGACGCGCTTCGCTCGACCTTCCTGCAATCAGCACTGGTGCAAGAAATTCATGAACGGGCTGCACGGCTGGGCGAGTAACACGCCATGACATTTGATGAAATTCTCGACCAGATTATCACCCTCCTGAAACGGCAAGGGCGAGTTTCCTACCCAGCCCTCAAGATACGGTTCAGCCT
>JBQGEN010000467.1:0-1668 GCA_052039615.1 Sideroxyarcus sp.
GGTGACGGCAAGGAACTCTTCTTCATCGATCAAGACGGAGGAATGATGTCAGTGACCTTGGACCGTGGCTCGCATCTGAATATGGGAGCTCCAAGAAGGTTATTCGATACTGGATTAATTCCAGACCCCACGGTCAATCAGTATGCAGTTACTAAAGACGGACTCAAATTCGTGGTGCTGCAGCCACGGAAGGGCTCTCTTGAATCTTACTCTGTTGTTCTTAACTGGCCTGGCATGCTGAAGTGAGGTGCCTGGAGTTAACGCTCCATGTGACAAACATCATCGAGACCAAAGGGACAAGCTGAAAACCGTCAGGTCAAAGAGAGTCAGCTGGGTGGAAATTTGTTGAAAGTGAGAGTTTGGTTCCGGTAGGTGTTCGTTGGCAGCTGGCGCCACGGGCACTATGACGCTACGGACTAAGGCGCAACACCCTGCACGCGCGTGCTAATGCACCCCACTGGTGCCTTTGTGAGCAGTATTCGGTTTCATCCGTGCTCCTAGATTCCGGAACGACGTGCGCGGGGGACTGGCATCTCGTTGCACACGCCAGCAATAGGTAAAGAAAAGGGCGCGCTTTCATGCGCGCCAGTGTAAAACTTAACTGCTTGCTTTGACTTAGTGCTTCAACAATGCCTTTTTGAATGTATACATCACCTCGAAGCGGAAGAAATGGGCAAAGTCATTGCCCACGTAGAAGTCTCCCGGCAACATCGCCTCGTACAAGATGTGGCCTTTCCAGTTGTTGTTCAGTGTTACTTCACCCTTCACCCCTAATAGGTCACCGCGGTGTGTTCCGGTGCTGAATACGTCAGGATCGCCCGAGGCATTGGGATGAAAGGCGTCCACGCGCTGGTACGAGACCGAGGTCTTGAGTTGCTTCAGGGGAGACACGCCGGCCTGCACGCTCGATAACCGCAAGTTCGAGTAGTAGGCGAAGCCTTTTTCTTTCTGCAATCCATAGGCGAGAAGCTCAGAACGCCCCGGCCATCGGCCAAAAACCGGATCGAACCCCGTGGCGCGTGCGTCTGTCTCACGCTCATCGCCCGAGTAGAAATATTCCGCAACCTGTACGAACGGTTTCCACGAAACGTCGAAGTCTTTGCGCGCGTATGCATATCCGCCCCAGGCGCGAATATCAGACTCGGGCATCAGCCTTGCTGTATTGGCGTGCTGACGTCCTATTTGGTACGCGAACTCTCCAGCTGCGCTCACCGTCTTTGTGAATTTGTGCACCACGCGACCGCCCAGGGTCGACAGGTGTCGATCGGGAATGTACGCTGCTGAACTGGGGTTGCGGAAGTCCCGCACCTCCGAACTGTAGAGCCAGTACGCGTCAACGTCGGTTGTGCGACGCCGGGTCTCGTAGTACAGGCCGAGCATCGAATTGTCGCTCTCATTGGTGTAGCGGTCGGCATCGTTGATGCGAGGCAGGTAGTGGTCTTTCCTGGTTGCTGCGACTCCACGCAGGTGCAGGCTGGACTTGCGGACCGAGTAAGCAAGATCGAACCCGTTCATATAGGTCGAACGCGATCCGTCTCCGGCCGTGTATTCGGTCAACAGAAACCCGTCGCCCTTAGTCAGGTCTTGCCGCCCGACTTTCAGCGAAAGCCCAGGCACGATCAAGTGCTTGAAATCGACGTATAAGTTGTCGATAAAGCCCTCGTCCGG
>JBQGEN010000468.1:0-2108 GCA_052039615.1 Sideroxyarcus sp.
AAACCAACACCGTCGGGGGTAGCCCGACAGCTAGTCACTTTTCTTGTCTTGCCAAGAAAAGTAACCAAAAGAAATCGCCCCCGGTTTGCCGCCCCTGCGGGGTTCCCTCGATATTTCGCCAACAAGCGGGGCTGCGCAACTCGCCCTAGTGAGGCACACAAAACGTGCCTCACCGCGGAGCTCGAACAGTGCTCGCCTAAAACCCCCGCTTGCTGGCGAACTATCGAGGCGGCGCACAGGGGATGGAAAAGCGAAAAACCAAAACACCGCGTGGGCACTTCGTACCCACGCTACTTGGCTGACCTTGGTGAGATGTAAATGGAGCGCATAGCAAAAACAGTCGCCAAGCACTTTGATGGCGGCCTCACCCCAACGGGTGTGGTGATAGCTCTCGTTTTCGTATTCAGTATTATTGGCGGAGTCATTGCGCTGGCAGCGGGGAATTTGTGGGTTGGACTGCCGCTGATCTTGGTTTTCGTCACGCTAATTGCCATGTTCATGATTGCAGCTATACGCACTGATAAAACAGTGCATATGAGTCCTGCCGAGAGGGCTGCCAAGTGGAAAAGCGCGCCAGCTTTTGTTAAGACTGGCGTGTACATAGTGTTGGCTGGCCAAATTGCCTCAGCACTTATTGAATGGCTAATTCCTGGGCGAAGCCCATATTTTCTATTCACATTCCTCAGCTTGTCGTTGGCTCAGTTGGTGTTCGTGCGCGGCATGAAGGCTAGCAAATTGCCGCTTCATCGGCCGAATCAAGAGCCGTTAACTTTTGAATCAGACCCTGAGTTGTATATGAAGCAGTTAAAAAAACATGCGATAGCCGCCTATATATCAGTTGGCACGACGGTTCTTTTTTTGGCGGCATTCGTTTTTGCCGGCAGGTAGTCGAGCAACGTGGGCACGAAGTGCCCACGCGGTGGTTTCGGGTTTTTGCTTTTCTCTCCCCTGTGCGCAGCCCCGCTTGCTGGCGAAATATCGAGGGAACCCCGCAGGGGCGGCAAACCGGGGGCGACTTCTTTTGGTTACTTTTCTTGGCAAGACAAGAAAAGTGACTAGCTGTCGGGCTACCCCCGACGGTGTTGGATTTGAATTCCCAGATCAGCGGGCTACGCCCATCCTTCGATACGGCTGCGCCTACTCAGGACGAACGGTCTGCATTGCCGCTCAGCACGAACGGCCTCCGTCTTCGGTGGCCTCCCAACCATCTCCAAACCCCTACTCCCAGCCCCGTTTTCCATCATATTAGAATATGCTAATATGCAAGCACTGCTAACAAAGGAGCCCAACATGTTTGGAATGAACGTTAAGGAAATCGACGCAACCCAGCTCGCACAATGGGTAGAAGACGCCAGCCACAAATTGCGCGTGATCGACGTGCGCGGGATGGATGAGATCGCCTACGGCACCGTGCCCAAGGCCGAGGCGCTGCCGCTGCATGTGCTGCCGGCCAAGGTGCACGAGCTGGACAAGAGCGAGAAGCTGATCATGGTGTGCCGCAGCGGTGCGCGTTCGGCGCAGGCCTGCATGTTCCTGCAGCAGCAGGGATTCTCCAACGTGTTCAACCTGCGCGGCGGGATGATGGGCTGGGTGCAGAGCGGCTTCGCGCCTTGCCAGTTAGCCTGAGGTGACCATGAAATCGAAGATACTTTGGGGCCTGGCCGCAGTGCTGGGCTTTGCGCTGATCGGGCAGCAACTGCAGGCCAGCCAGGGCGTGGACGTGAAGCAGGCGCAGAGCATGAACCAGCAAGGCGCGCTGTTGCTGGATGTGCGCGAGCCTGCCGAGTATGCGGCCGTCCATGCGCCGAACGCGAAGCTGATTCCATTGGGTGAAGTGGGCTTGCGCCTGAAAGAGATCGAGGCCTACAAGGACAAGCCCATCGCGGTGATCTGCCGCTCCGGCCGGCGCTCGGCCAAGGCGGTTGCGATCCTGCAGGAGGCCGGCTTCACCCAGGTTGTCAACGTCCAGGGCGGTACCAACGCATGGGTACAGGCCGGACTCGAAGTCGTTAGGCAGCAGTAATCTCGGGGGGGGGGGTTAGCCCCCCCCCCCCCCCAACAACCCCCAAAAAAAAGCCCCCAAGGGGGAGCAAAACACCACCCCCCGG
>JBQGEN010000469.1:0-1642 GCA_052039615.1 Sideroxyarcus sp.
TGCCCCCCTCAGCTATTTTGCGCTGCTCATCACCCAAGACCGCAATCCGGCCATTTTCAATCGGGCCGCCGGCGCGGTGGCAGGTGTAGCGACATTCGCTTTTTTTGCGGTTGCGGCCCTGGTTGTCCTTTATTTAATCTATAAGGGCAGATTGCGCGGAGTTTCAGCGGGGATCGCGGCTGTCGCCTTGATTGCCCTGGATTTGTTTACCCTGGGCTATAACGTGGATACCGGCCACACCAGCCCGGTCAAAGGCTTTGACCACCCGGCAGCCCTGGCCTTTCTGCGGAGCGACCCCAGTTTATACCGCCTCGAAGTGACCACCGATGTCTGGCACGCCTGGCAGCCCAATACTGCCTTACTCCACGGCCTGTACGATGTTTGGGGCCTGTATAACCCCCTCACCCTGGCCGATACCACTCTTTATTGGGAAGGTGCGCCGCCGCGCCGCACCGGCCGCTACAACTTTTTGGGCATCAAATACATTATCGCCAGCAAAGCCGGCGCGCCCGCCGACGGCAGCATCGTCCCGGTCTTCGATGGCGACCCGGACATCAACATTTACCTCAACCAGGACGCCCTGGCCCGCGCCCTGTTTGTAAATCAGGCTATCATCGTCCCCAGCCACGACGCCGCCTGGCAGGCCCTCCGCGCCGACGGCTTCAACCCTGCCACCACCGTCATCCTGGAAGCGAACCAGCAATCTTCCAACCCTCCAACCTTCCAACCTCCACCCTTCCCCCACCCTCTCCTTTCTTCACTACGACCTCCACACCGTCACCCTCGCCGTCGAAACCGACCAGCCCGGCTACCTGGTCCTGGCCGACGCCTACTACCCCGGCTGGCAGGCCACCGTTGATGGCCAACCTGTGCCCATCTGGCGGGCCAATTACGCCTTCCGCGCCGTTTCCGTCCCGGCCGGGCAGCATTCGGTTCAATTTGGATTTGATCCGCTGATTTGGAAGGTATGTGTAGCGGTCAGTGGGATAACCCTGTTGGGTTTGTTGGGCTGGCTGGGGTGGAGGAAGAGGAAAATTCTATTCACCTCAAAGCCCTCCGCTTAAATGTCATTTCGAGCGACGATAGGAGTACCCAAAGGGCCTAAACGAGAAATCCCTGGAAACTGCTCTTATAGGTACAGGTCTCAGGGATTTCTCGTCGCTCCACTTCTCGAAATGACGTGGACGGCGTAACTCTTATGAATTAGAAGATCAGCTTGGTTTAGCATCAGTGCAGCAGGGGCTTGACCCCAGCGCGGCCTGGCTGCACTCTCCAGCAGTCAGGCCAAACCGCAGTGCGGCTAAGCTAACCAGGTGACGTCACATCCCCCGGCCTTCAAGCGTAAAGGCTGCCCTTCAAATCATCATTGCCAATCCTCAAAGACTCAATAGGCACCCCCTTAAACAGTGAAGCTAACCATTGAGCAGTAGGCATAACCCCTCAAGCATCAGGTTCTACTTCCCGGAGCTGGCTGGCAGCATCACCGGTATTAATTTGACCCCTGCAGAAATCCGGTGGAGAATATAACCAGTGGCGAGCCTTACGGTTACACGGGGGAATGGTAGGAGGACTACATTAACCTGCTCCATTCTTGTATGGGATGCGCTTCAGAGCGAGTCGCACCAATAGTTACAGTTCATTG
>JBQGEN010000470.1:0-1680 GCA_052039615.1 Sideroxyarcus sp.
AAGTATCTGCTCGCGGTCCGCGCCCATATAGGTCACCAGCTCGTTCAGGCTTGCCGGCTTGCGCGTCTGCACCCAGGCCGGAGACGGGGAAACGAAAAGGGTGAAAAGGATCAGCGCGACAACTCTCATTTCAAAGCCCTCCCGGATTTGTCATTTTTCGCGGCAGCCGCCCTATATCGCTCTCGGAGGCTTCAGTCAACGCGGTCCCGCGTTTTCCAATCTCCAGATCGACTCTGTGCAGGGGCGAACCTGCTGGTGGGCGTGCCTGGATATCTAAACAACACGGTCACGAACGCGGGAATTCCGAGTGGCGCGCTGCGTTCGCGATGCAGCTGGCTGGAAAGCGCGGCGTTTATTCAAACATGCCCGCGGCGCGACCAGAGGCACCTCTATTACACCTACTCCGATGCGAGAGGCTCTTGCGTAAGAATTTGCAAACCACATTGACTTAAAATTGTCCTTGACATAGGGGTCGGTCAGGCGCGGGAATTCCAGATGAAGGAGATGAAAATGAAACTCTTTTCCTTTTCGCTTTGCGCGATTTTCATCGTGGTATTTTTCTTCTCACAGGAAGGCGCCTGCCAGTCGCCTTATTATCAAGAGAAAACGATTACATTCATCCAAGGACGCGACCCCGGCGGCGTGGGAGATTTGAGGAACAAGGTCATTTTTGAATTCCTGCAAAAATACATTCCCGGGCATCCCACCATTATTTCGGAATACATGCCCGGAGCAGGCGGGAGAAAGCTCGCCAATCACATGTACCAAAGCGCAAAGGCCGATGGCCTCACGATCGGCGCCAGTTCGCCGGGCATTCTCGCGAGCGCGGTATTGGGCATGTCCGGCGTCAAATTCGATCCCGCGAAATTTTTCTACCTCGGATCGCCGTTCAGCGAAAATAACAACATGTTCGTCACCCGCAAAGCGCTCGGCATCAACAGCGTGGAGAAGCTGCGCGAGCGCGCCGGGCTCCGCGTCGGCGGCCAATCGGTGGGCCATGTGCAGTTCATTCGCGGCAGGCTTTTCGCCTGGCTTTTAGGCCTCAAAGAACCGAAATTCGTGGTTGGCTATGCGGGCGCTGAATTGGATGTGGCCTTGGAGCGGGGTGAAATCGATGCTAGAGCGGCCGCGGTCGAGAAGGAGACGATGTCGGAGGAATACAAGAAGGTCGCGGATTTCCACGCCATACTCGAGATCCCCGTGGGAAGCCGTCCGCCGGTATTTGCCGGCTTGCCCGAGATCGGGACTTTCACCCGCACTCAGCTGGAAAAGGACGTGCTGGCGATGTCGCGGACTTTCTGGGGCGCCGGCACGCTCATCTTCATGCCGCCGAACACGCCGGAGAATTTGGTTCGCATAGTCAGACAAGGCATTCGTAAATCCTTCGAGGATCGGCAGTTTCATGAGGCGTACAAAAAACTACTCGGAGTGGAGCCGACGCCGCTGATGCCGGAGAATCAGCAGAAACTCGTGGCGGATCTGCCGCGGGACCCGGAGGTCGCTAAAGCTTTCGCCGCCATCGCTGAAATCGGTCCTCTGCCACCGCGTAGATGAACGGTCGTAGATAGCTGCGATCGTGCCTCGACATCTAATCAACTCTGGCGCTACTGAACTCCAGTACCCAGCGGCGAGTTTCTGACGGCCCGAACTAACCATCTGCATGCTCTACATCCGCCGATC
>JBQGEN010000471.1:0-1953 GCA_052039615.1 Sideroxyarcus sp.
GATGAATAATGTGCATTAGAGACTGTTTCTTAAAGAAAGACTCTTTGGGACACGGATGCCACGGATTTCACTGATTTTCTCGGAAGAACCGTAATCAAAAGGCTCCTTTCCGTGGTTTCCGTGAAACCCGTGTACAAAAAAGACGGCAACAATGACTTAAGAAACACTCTCGAAGGGAGATAGAATGTCTCAGCAAGTGAAAGAAAAGTATGAGGAGTCCCAACTTTATAGGGTCCGCCACTCCGCCGCGCATGTCATGGCGCAGGCGGTGCTGGAGCTGTTCCCGGATGGGAAGTACACGATCGGGCCTCCCGTGGAGAGCGGGTTCTACTATGACTTTGATCTGCCGCGTAATCTCACGCCGCAAGATCTTGAACAGATTGAGAAGCGGATGAGGCAGATTATCCAGGGCAAGCACGACTTCAGAAAGGCTGTTGTCCCGGCAGAAGAGGCGAGGAGAATTTTCGCCGGTCAGCCCTACAAATTGGAATTGATCGAAGGCCTCGAAAAAGGCAGTTTTGATGAGTACGGCAATCCGCTGAACGAGAAACCAGAGATTTCCATCTACCAGCACGATACCTTCGTGGACCTCTGCCGCGGTCCGCACGTCGAGAACACAAAAGAGATCAAGCCGGATGCGTTCAAGCTGATGAACGTCGCTGGTGCGTATTGGCGCGGCGATGAAAAGAATAAAATGCTACAGCGTATTTACGGCACAGCCTGGGAAAACGCTGACGAGCTCAAACAATATCTCTGGAAGTTGGAAGAAGCCAAGAAACGCGACCATCGCAAACTCGGCAAAGAGTTAGATCTATTTAGCACATCTGATGATGTGGGGCCGGGATTGATCCTCTGGCATCCCAGGGGAGCCATGATCCGTGTGCTGGTCGAAGACTTTAGCCGCCAGGCTCATCTGCAGAACGGCTACGAATGGGTGTTTTCTCCGCACATCGGTCGCGCTCACTTGTGGCAGACCTCTGGTCACCTGGATTTCTTCAAGGAAGAAATGTATTCCCCCATGGATATCGAGGGTGAGGAGTACTATGCCAAGCCGATGAATTGCCCATTCCATATTCAGATTTTCAAAAGCCAGCTACGTTCTTACCGCGATCTGCCAAAGCGGTATGCAGAGTATGGCACGGTCTATCGCTATGAACGAAGCGGCGTTCTACATGGACTCACACGCGTGCGCGGCTTCACTCAGGATGATGCCCACATCTTTTGCAGGCCGGACCAGGTGGAGGAGGAGATCAACCGGGCGCTGGAATTTTCGCTCTATGTGTTGCGCTCCATGGGCTTGAAGGATTTCAAAGCCTATCTTTCCACCAGGCCCGAAAAAGCTGTGGGTAATGCAGCGGACTGGGATATGGCCACAGAAGCCTTGCGCAAGGCTATTGAAGCTCATGAATTACCCTATGAAGTGGATGAAGGCGGCGGTACATTCTATGGAGCCAAGATCGACCTGAAGGTGCTGGATGCACTGGATCGCGAGTGGCAGCTTTCCACGGTCCAGTTTGATTTCAACCTGCCCGAGCGCTTTGGGCTGGAATACATCGGGGAAGATGGACAGCCCCACCGTCCCTACATGGTACACCGCGCTCTTCTTGGCAGCATGGAGCGCTTCTTCGGGGTCTTGATCGAGCACTTCGGCGGCGCGTTCCCAGTCTGGATGGCGCCCGTGCAGGTGGTCGTCATCCCGATCGCGGACCGGCACTTCGAGTATGCCCGTGAAGTGGCGCAGGAGCTCCGTTCGCAGGGGATGCGCGTCGAGCTGGATGAGAGGTCGGAACGGATGAACGCGAAGATCCGCGATGCCCAGAAGCAGAAGGTACCCTACATGCTTGTGCTAGGCGACAATGAGATGAACAATGGACGGGTGTCCCTGCGCGTGCGGGATGGGAGCCAGCAGAACAATATTCCACTGAGCGACTTCGTGAAACGCATACAGGATCG
>JBQGEN010000472.1:0-7183 GCA_052039615.1 Sideroxyarcus sp.
CGCGGCAAGCCGAAGAACCGCGAGCGCCTGAAGGCGATGACGGACAAGGGCATGATCGATGTGCGCCTGAAATCGAACGTGAAGCTGGTCGAACAGGACAAGCTGGTTCTGGAACAGGACGGCAAGACCTTCGATATCCCCAACGATGCGATCATCGTCTGCGCGGGCGGCATTCTGCCGACGCCGTTCCTCAAGGAGATCGGCGTATTGGTGGAAACCAAGTTCGGCACTGCCTGAGGAAAGGCATCAGCGCCCGTGCCGTTTGGGCAATGGGCGGCAGCAATTCGGGGTTACCTTGCCGCGTCATCGCGCGGCGACTGCCAGAACTCCACTGTCACGCGCAACCCCCGGCCATTCCCGGCCAGCATGAAGCGCAATGACGCGCCATGCACTTCGGCGATGCGCTTGACGATGGACAGTCCCAATCCGCTGCCGCTGGCCTGGGTATCCGCAGGCCGATAGAAGCGCTCCGCCACCTTGTCCATTTCCTGCTCCGGGATGCCCGGCCCGTCGTCGCTCACCGACAGGGTGGCCCTCCCCCGCTCTTGACCGATACCCACCTGGACAGTCGTTCCTGACGGCGTATGACGCACGGCGTTGTCGATCAGATTGCGCGCCAGTATGCGCAGCAGTTCCGGATTGCCGCGCACGGCGATCTCGTCTCCTTCTGGCAATTCGATGTGCACGCCCTTGGCAAGCGCGGCAGGCGCGATCGCGGCGATCTCGCCGGATGCGATGTCCCGGAGACGGCACTGCTCCGCCACGCCGCCATCCAGGGCATCCACGCGCGCCAGCGTCAGCAGCTGCTCGATCAGGTGCGTGGCGCGGTCGCAACCCAGGATCGCGTTATCGAGCGCGTGGATGCGCTCCGCTTCTCCAGCAGCGGCACGCGCCACCTGCGCCTGCGCCTTTATGCCGGCGACCGGCGTGCGCAACTCGTGTGCCGCATCCGCTGTGAAGCGACGCTCTCTCTGTATCGTGGAATCGATGCGTGCGAACAGGCGATTGAGCCTTTCGATCAACGGCAACACTTCGCGCGGCGCTGCTTCCGCGTCAAGAGGCGTCAGCATTTCCGGGTCGCGCCGCTCCACCTCCGCAGCCAGCTTGCCCAAGGGCTGCAAGCCGCGCGCCACGGCGACCCACAGCATCAGCGCCAGCAACGGCAGGGAAAACAGCAACGGCTCCAGCAGATTGCCCGCGATATCCTGCGCCAGGTCATCGCGCACGTCGGCGCGTTCCGCCACATGGATCAGATATCCGCCGGACTCATCCCAGGTAGTGAACACGCGCCAGCGATGCCCGTCCATGGTGGTGTTGCTGAAGCCCTGTTGTGCATCGCCCAGATGCTGTTGCGCGGCGTTGTCGGAATGCAGGAGCAGGACTTTTCCGTCCTCCCAGACCTGGAAGGCGATCCGGCGCGCATACTTGTGCAGCAACGGCGCATGCAGCGTCTCCAGTTCGGCAAGTTCATGCGTGATCTGCGCGGACAGCAACGCCGCATCCTGCGCCAAGTGGGCGTCCAGCACCTCGTCGAATTCCTCGCGCGCATCGAAATAGACGAACGTGGCCGCTCCGACCCACACCACGGTGACCGTGGACAGCGCCAGCAGCAGCAAGCGCTTCTTCAACGAGGATTGTTCACGCATTCCGGGCTGCCTTGTCGGCGGGGACCAGGTAACCCACGCCGCGTACCGTTTCGATCAGTTCGGGGGCGAGCTTGCGCCGCAGGTGATGGATGTGAACCTCCACCGCATTGCTCTCGATCTCCTCGCCCCAGGCATACAGCTGATCCTCGATCTGCGCGCGCGACAGCACCTTCCCCGCGCTCAGCATCAAGGCGTGCAGCACCGCAAACTCCCTGGGCGAAAGTTCGACGGGGTTATCCCGGAAGAGCACGCGATGGGCGGCGGGATCGAGCTTGACGCCGGCGGCCTGCAGCAACAACTCCACCTTGCCGCTGGCGCGACGGATCAGCGCGCGCAATCGCGCCGTGAGTTCGCCCATGTCGAACGGCTTGAGCAGATAGTCGTCCGCCCCCGCATCCAGCCCCGTAATGCGATCGTTCACGGTATCGCGCGCGGTCAGGATCAGCACGGGACTCTGCGCACCGCGGCTGCGCAGACGGCGCAGCACCTCCAGACCGGAAAGACGCGGCAGTCCCAGATCAAGAACGACCGCCGCATAGCTCTCGGTGCCGAGCGCCTGGTCGGCCGACACGCCGTCCTTCATCCAGTCGACGGCATAGCCGGATTGTTTCAGCCCCGCCTGAATGGCATCGCCCAGCAATGCATCATCTTCGACCACCAGCACGCGCATGTGTCACCTGTAAGTTAGCCGATAATCAGCCCGATGGCCGAATAGTCGACGCGAAACGTCGCCACCACGAGAAGCATTATGACACCCTGCCATGCATAAGGGCGAACCGCGCCGCGCCCCAGGTCGCCCATTGCGACTCACGATGTCCACCTGTCATTTGGGTATCTTGATGTTGCGCCCGCGGTAGTCGCCGCTTTCGGCCAGGGTGTGGCAGGCCGCGCAATTGGCCGGACTCTTCACCTTCGGGTTGTTCCATACGCTTTCCGCCACCTCGCTGTGTTCGCGCGTGAACCAGCGGGTTTCGCTGATGCGCAATAGCGGCTTGTCAGTCGTTTCGAACCTTCTTTTTTGGGCATGCTGTTCCAGGAATGCACCTATCTCGCGAGCGTCTGCTGCATCCAGGCTGGCATCGCTACCAAAGTGCTTGTCCAGTCCGGACATCATCACGCGCCAGGATTCGGCTGGCAGCAAGCGCGGCGGAAAGGCTACATGGCAGGAACCGCATTCGGCCTGCCATTTGGCATTGCTCACGATGGCCCTGCGGCCATGCTCGCGATCGTCATCGTCGTCATCATCCGCATGCGCGACGGACACCATCCCGCCCAGCAACACAACGGCAGCAAACATCAGGAAGGAATTTCGATAGTCAGACAGCATGACGGTCTCCTTATTCCTTTATGCCGAGCAGATAGGCGAGCACATCGCCCTTTTCCTGCGGCGTGCAGGCACGTTCAAGCACATCGTTGCAGTTGCGCTTGAACCATTTTTCCACCTTGCGCGTGTCGGTGAAGCGCTCGGCATTGGCGGACGGGGCAAGCGGCTGGATGATCTTGTTGGTCTTGGCATGCTTGCCGCTGGCAGCAGGATTGTCGGTATGGCAGGAAGCGCAACTCCAGTCGTTGCCGTGGGTCATCCCGAAGAATTGCCTACCGCGCTCCGCCGAAAACCCCTGAAAGCCCGGTGTGGATCTTGCCGAACTCTCGATCGCGGCCAGTATCTGGCCGGGAGTCTCTGCAAAAGCCGGTTGTACCGCCAGCCCGGCGAACGCAGTGAACAAAATACCTGATATGGAAATTGGGCGTGACATCTTGACCTCCTTTGAATTGCATTGCGAGGAGTGCAGAATAGGAGGCAAGACTTAAGACCTGCTTAAGCATGGGACATCGGAATTAGGCGAGGGCGCGAAAAATGGCACATTGAAAACAATAAAGCCTGCATCGCTGCAGGCTTTATTTATATTGGCGGAGTGGACGGGACTCGAACCCGCGACCCCCGGCGTGACAGGCCGGTATTCTAACCAACTGAACTACCACTCCAAAATCCGACTTCGGCTGGATACCGCACATGCAATGGCCCGGCGATAAAAAAGCTTGCATCGCTGCAAGCCATCTAGCTGCTGGTGCCGCTTGTCGGATTCGAACTGACGACCTACCGCTTACAAGGCGGTTGCTCTACCAACTGAGCTAAAGCGGCTAGGCTGATGCTGGTGGGTCGGGCGAGATTCGAACTCGCGACCAACGGATTAAAAGTCCGCTGCTCTACCGACTGAGCTACCGACCCACGTCCCAAAAGGGAGCGCGCATTATACGGGTTTGACTTCGAGTGTCAAACCGGGCGGACACGAATCATGCTTCGCGATAGCGCGTGGAATCAGGCACGCCGGCCACCGCGAATCCTTCGCGGCGCAGACGGCAGGAATCGCAGCGGCCACAGGCGCGGCCCAGCTCGTCAGCCTGATAACAGGAGACAGTGAGCGCATAGTCCACTCCCAGGCGCACGCCCTCGCGGATGATCTCAGCCTTGGAGAGATGCAGCAGCGGCGCGTGCAGGGCGAGCGGCTTTCCTTCCACCGCGGCCTTGGTCGCCAGATTGGCCATGCGCTCAAACGCTTCCACAAATTCCGGACGGCAATCGGGGTAACCGGAATAATCCACCGCGTTCACGCCGATGAAAATGTCCTGCGCCTGCAGCACCTCGGCCCACGCCAGCGCGAGCGACAACATGATGGTGTTGCGCGCAGGAACGTAAGTAAGCGGGATGCCGCTGCTGGCCTGCTCCGGCACTGCGATGTTGGCGTCGGTCAATGCCGAGCCACCGAAGGCCGTGAGGTCAATATGGATGACGCGATGCTCGGGCGCGCCCAGTTCGCGCGCCACGCGCTGCGCGGCTGCCAGTTCGGCGTGATGACGCTGGCCGTAGTCCACGCTCAATGCATGGCACTCGAAACCCTGCGCGCGCGCCATCGCCAGCACCGTGGCCGAATCCAGACCGCCCGATAATAGAACCACCGCACGCTTGATGTTCAACGCCCCACCTCGTTACCCCACAACAACTTGTGCAACTGCACCTGCAAACGCACCGGCAAGTGATCGCGCAACATCCATTCCGCAACGTCCTTGGGCGCGAGCTGGCCCTGTGCCGGGGAGAACAGCACCTCGCAGCGTTTCGCCAATTCGCGCTCCTGCAACACCTGCTTCGCCCACAGATAATCCGCTTCGTTGCACAGCACGAACTTGATCTCGTCGTGCGGATTGAGATGCTCCAGATTGCTCCACACGTTCTTCTCCACCTCGCCCGAGGCCGGCGTCTTGATGTCGACCACCTTCACCACGCGCACATCTACGCCGCTCACGTCCAGCGCCCCGCCCGTTTCCAGCGAAACCGCATAGCCCGCGTCGCACAGGGCGCGCAGCAGCGACAGACAATTCCTTTGCGCCAGCGGCTCACCGCCGGTCACGGTGACGTAATGCGCTCCGTGCCGCGCCACCTCGGCCATGATCGCATCCAGCGTCATGGTCTGGCCGCCGCTGAAAGCATAGGTGGTATCGCAATAGACGCAGCGCAACGGACAACCGGTAAGGCGCACGAACACGGTCGGCAGGCCGACGCGGCTGGTCTCGCCTTGCAGGGAAAAGAATATCTCGCTGATACGCAACGAATCGCTGGCGGAGGACATATGACTTTGCCGCTTACTTGATGCTGGCAAGGCGCTTCTTGGCCTTCTCCGATGCGTCGCTTCCCGGGAAACGGGAGATGAGTTGTTTCAGGGTCTTCTTTGCGGCGGTCTTCTGCTTCAGGCTCAGTTGGCAATCCGCGCTGTTGAACATCGCTTCCGGCGCACGCGGGTGGTCTGGAAACTTCTCGAGCAGCAGCTCGTAACTGCTCACGCTGTTCTTGCAGTCCTTGGACAGAAAATAGGCGTTGCCCATCCAGTAACGGACGTTCGCCTCATGGAAAGACTGCGGGTAGTTCTTCAGAAAATCCTGGAATGCCGCAGTGGCACTGCGGTAGTTCTCGCGCTTGTACAGGGCATAGGCGGCCTCGAATGCGCGGTTCTCGCCGACCGGTTCTGCCGATGCCTCCCGGCCGCCGGCTGCAGCTTCTCCGCTCTCGACGCGACGCAGACGCGTGTCCAGATCGATGTAAAAATCCTTCTGGCGTTTCTCGGCATCCTGCAAATTATGCGCGAGCTCCTCGTTCTCCCCGCGCAGTTTGCGCAACTCGGTATTCAGCGTCTCCAGCTGCATCTGCAGATCGAGCATGGAGCTGATGTTCTGCTCCTTGTCCTTTTCTGCCGCCGCCAGGGCCTGTTCCAGCTTGACGGTCCGCGCCTCCAGCTGCTTCAGCTGCTTGCGCGCATCGTCGTCCGCGAACAGCCCGGCCGCAGCCTGACTGCTCGCAACGCACAAACAGAGCAACAACCAGAGACGCATGGACGGCCGGATCAGCGGGCCGTGTAGACGATGTCCGCGCGGCGGTTCTGCGCCCAGGCAGTCTCGTTATGTCCGGTCGCCTGCGGCTTCTCTTCGCCGAAACTCACTGTCTCGATCTGCGACGCAGTGGCGCCGGCCGTGATCAGCGCCTTCTTCGTGTTGTTGGCGCGGCGCTGCCCCAGACCCAGGTTGTATTCGCTGCTGCCACGCTCGTCACAGTTGCCCTCCACGCGCACCTTGGCGTTGCTGTTCTTGCTCAGATAGAGGCCATGCGCCTGAATCGTGGCGAGGTCGGCATCCTGCAGTGCATCCACGTCGAACGGGAAATGCACGCTGTTGATCTCCGGCATCATGACCGCCGCTTCTGCGGCAACCGGCTCCACTACTGCGGCGGGCTCGGCAGCCACGGGCTCCGCAGGTGCGGCTTCGGTCGCAACCGGCGCAGGTTCGCTGACCTCTTCCTTTGCCGGCTCGCTCGCGCAACCAGCCAGCAGATTGACCAGAACGATACTCAGGATAAGACTCTTCTTCATAGTGATCTCCATTCTTATTGTTTCAGGAAAGGTCCCCATACCGGCTCGCGTATATCACCACTCTGGGCGACCATCTTTTGTTTCACTCTGCCATCGCTAGATACGGTTGCCAATATACCACGACCTTGCGCTTCGGACGCGAACAGGATCAGCTTGCCGTTGGGTGCGAAACTGGGCTTTTTTTCCCAGCCGCCGCTGGTCAGTATTTGCATCTGGCCGCTCTCGAAATCCTGCACTGCAATGTAGAACACACCGCCGGTGTAATGCGAATAGACGAAGCCTTTGCCGTCCGGACTGAAGCGGGGCGAGTAGTTGCTGCTGCCCTCGAAGGTGAGGCGCTTGGCATAGCCGCCCTCAAGCGCCACGCGATAGATCTGCGGCTTGCCCCCCCGGTCCGAGGTGAACAGCAGCCACTTGCCGTCCGGCGAAAAGGCCGGCTCGGTGTCGATGGCGCCGCTGAACGTGAGGCGACGCAGATCGCCGCCATCGGCGCGCGCCAGGTACAGCTGCGAGCTGCCGTCGCGCGTCAGCACCATGGCGAGTTGTTTGCCGTCCGGCGACCACACCGGAGCGCTGTTGCTGCCCGAAAAATCCGCCAGCACGCTGCGCTTCTGCGTTGCC
>JBQGEN010000473.1:0-23831 GCA_052039615.1 Sideroxyarcus sp.
GGCGAGGTGGCGAGCGGGATCGCGGTTTCGGTCCTGGCCAGCGAGGTGCGCCATTACCTGGAGGATGCGCATCCGGAAGACCTGGATGCGGCGGGCGTGGAACTGGGCGTGGCGCTGCTACACGACAATGTGAAGAAGGCCAATCTGTCCATCTTCCATGCGGCGCAGAGCCAGCCGCAATATGCCGGGATGGGCACGACCATCGTTACTGCGCTGTTCTACGACGACCGCGTGGCCGTGGCGCATGTCGGCGACTCGCGCATGTACCGCCTGCGCGGCGAAACGTTCGAGACCATCACCCGCGATCACTCCCTGCTGCAGGAGCAGATCGAGAGCGGCATGATCAGCCGGGAGGATGCGCGCCAGTCCAAGAACAAGAATCTGGTGACGCGCGCGGTGGGGATCGACTCCGAGGTCGAGCCGGAGTTGCACGTGCACCAGGTCCAGGTCGGGGATGTCTATCTGCTGTGCTCGGACGGTCTGAACGACATGGTCGAGGATGAGGACATCGGCATGACGCTGCAGATGCTGCAGAACAACCTGCCGCTGGCCGCGACCCAGTTGGTGCAGCTGGCCAATGACAATGGCGGGCGTGACAACGTGTCGGTCATTCTGGTGAAGGTGAAAGGGCGTTTCCCCGCGTCTCGCGGATGGTGGGCGAAACTGCGCAGCTGGTTCGGGAATTGAGTTAGTTAAGAGTTACTACGGGGATTGAAGATATGCCGGCTAAATTGATACTCAGCATGGAAGGGGCGGTGCTGAAAGAATATCCGCTGAACAAGGAGCGCACCACCATAGGCCGCAAGCCACACAACGATATCGTGATCGACAACCTGGCGGTCAGCAGCGAGCACGCGGCCATCGTCACCATCCTGAATGATTCCTTCCTGGAAGACCTGGACAGCACCAATGGTCTGGCGGTCAACGGCACCCCGACCAAGAAGCATTTCCTGCAGAACAACGACGTAATCGAGATCGGCAAGTACAAGCTGAAATATCTGAACGATCAGCCCACGCAAACCACGGCGGCGGAATTCGAAAAGACCATGGTGTTGCGCGCGCCGGTGAAGATGCCGCCGCATGCGGCAGCCGAAGGCCTGACCAGGACGCAGGTGGACGTGGTGGTGCCCAAGGCGGATGTGACCGGCCAATTCAATACCACGCTCGGTCGCGCGGATACGACGGCTGGCCGCGCAACGGCGGACACGGCGGCCAGTCGCGCGGTAGCAGACGCGACGGTCAGCCAGGCTCCGTCTGCCGTGGTGCAGATACTGAACGGTCCCAACTCCGGCAAAGAGCTGGAACTGGTGAAGAATCTGACCACGCTGGGCAAGCCGGGGGTGCAGGTGGCGGTGCTGGCGCGGCGCCCGCACGGCTACTTCATCACCCACGTGGAAGGAGGCAGCTTCCCCATGGTGAACGGCTCGTCGATCGGCGAGCAGCCGCATCAGTTGAACGACCATGACCTGATCGAGCTGGCTGGCGTAAAGATGGAGTTCTATTTCAAATCCTGATTGCATCAAGGTGCTCAGCCAGCGCGCGATCCGACGGGGTGAGGGGCGGGGTGAAAGGTGAAAAAACACGCACTTCTAATTGGACTCGGACTGGTGATCGTCGCGCTGTTTCTGGGCGACGCCGCCAGATTCTATCGTCTCGGTTTCGTCCAGTTCGTTGACGCGAAGCTGTATGACTACCGCTTGCGCCTGACCTTGCCGCAGACGCTGGACGATCGCATCGTCATCCTCGATATCGACGAAAAGAGCCTGAAGGAAGATGGCCGCTGGCCCTGGGGTCGCGACAGGATGGCGTCCCTGATGGACAAATTGTTCGAGCGTTACGGGGTTGCGGTGGTCGGCTTCGACGTGGTGTTCGCCGAGAAGGACAGCAGTTCCGGCCTCGAGGTGCTGCAGGATCTGGGGCGGAACCAGTTCCGGGGTGTGACGCAGTTCCAGTCCGTGCTGGCCCGGATCAGGCCGCACCTCGAATACGACCAGCGTTTTGCCGATAAGATCAGGCAACGCAACGTGGTGCTGGGATACTACTTCAGCAATCACGAACGCGGTGCGGACAAGAACATCTCCGGCGTCCTCCCCGAGCCGGTGTTTTCCGCGGGAACCTTCGGCGGGCGGCCTATCTTTTTCACGCGCTGGGACAGCTATGGTGCGAATCTGCCCGAACTGCAGCGTAGCGCTGGCCAGGCCGGACATTTCAACCCGATGGTGGATTTCGACGGCGTGGTGCGCCGGATCCCGATGATCGTCGAATACGACGGTGCCTATTACGAATCGCTGTCGCTGGCGGTGGCGCGTGCCGCGCTGGGGGCAACCAGGCTGTCGCCCGGCTATGCGCCGGGCCAGGACGAGCACTACGGCGGGCTGGAATGGCTGGTGCTGGAGACGGAACAGGGGGAGCTGCACGTGCCGGTGGACGCCGAGGTCAGCGCGCTGGTGCCATATCGCGGCGAGCGCGGCGCGTTCCGTTACCTTTCTCTCTCTGACGTCCTGCATGGGCGCATCCCCGCAGCGGATTTGCGCAACAAGATCGTGCTGGTAGGGACCACCGCGCCGGGGCTGATGGATATGCGCGCCACGCCGGTGGGTGAGGTCTATCCCGGGGTGGAGGTGCATGCCAGCATGATCAGCGGCATCCTCGACCAGGATATCAAGCACAGCCCCCCCTATGCGCCAGGGGCGAACGTGCTGCTGTTGCTGGTCATGGGCGTGTCACTGGCCTTCCTGTTGCCCATGCTGAGTCCGGTTTCCGGGACGGCGCTGGCGGCGCTGGCGCTGTTGCTTGCCGTCACTCTCAACGCCTCTCTGTGGCAATACGCCGATATCGCCTTGCCGCTGGCGGGCGGCTTGATCATGGTCTCCGCGCTGTTCGCCTTGAACATGACCTTCGGGTATTTCGTCGAGGCGCGCACCAAGAAGAAGATCACGGGACTGTTCGGGCAATACGTGCCGAGCGAACTGGTGGACGAGATGAGCAAGAATCCGGAGCAGGTCTCGATGGAAGGCGAAAGCCGCGAGATGACCATCCTGTTCTCCGACGTGCGCGGCTTCACCACCATCTCGGAGGGGCTGGAGCCGAAAGACCTGTCGCTGTTGATGAACGAGTTCCTGACACCGCTTTCTCGCGTGATCTACAGCCATCGCGGCACGATTGATAAATACATGGGCGACTGTATCATGGCCTTCTGGGGCGCGCCGTTGCCGGACTCGCGCCATGCCTATCATGCCGTATTGGCGGGGCTGGAGATGCAACGCACCTTGCGCGAATTGCAGCCGCATTTCAGGGAGCGCGGCTGGCCCGAGATCCATGTCGGCGTCGGTATCAACACCGGCCGGGTCAGCGTCGGCAACATGGGGTCCGACGTGCGCGTGGCCTACACGGTGATGGGCGATGCGGTGAATCTGGCTTCGCGGCTGGAGGGAATCACCAAGGAATATGGCGCCGCCGTGCTGGTTGGCGAAAACACCCGGGCGGATGCTCCGGAATTCGTTTATCGCGAGCTCGATCTGGTGCGAGTCAAAGGCAAGGATAGGCCGGTCGCCATCTTCGAGCCGGTCGGCCTTGCGGACGAGGTCGGGCAGGCCGTGCTGGACGAAATCGGCCTGTTCCAGCAGATGCTGTCGCTGTACCGCAAGCAGGAGTGGGACAAGGCGGAGTCGCAACTGTCCGCCCTGCTGAAGATTGCTCCCCATGCCAGGCTGTATGAGGTATATCTCGAGCGCGTCACGTATTACCGCGCCAATCCGCCCGGAGAGAACTGGGACGGCGTGTTCATCTTCAAGACGAAATAAGCGTGGCGGGACGGCAAAGATGAAACTGAGAACATTGGGATGTAGCGGCGGCATCGGGGGCAACCTGCGCACCACCTCGCTGCTGCTCGACCATGATGTGCTGATCGATGCAGGCACCGGCGTCGGCGACCTGAGCCTGGCCGAGATGTGCGTGATCGACCATGTGTTCGTGACCCATTCCCATCTCGACCACATCGCCTGCCTGCCATTGCTGCTGGACAGCGTCGGCTTCATGCGCGACAAGCCTTTGGTCATCCATGCCACCGACGAGACCCTGGCGATCCTGCGGAAGCATGTGTTCAACTGGGAAATCTGGCCCGATTTTTCCGCGATCCCCAATCTGCACCAGCCCATCCTGCGCTATGAAAGCCTCGTGCTGGGCGAAACGGTGGAAGTGGGCGGGCGTGGCATCACGGCCTTGCCGGCGAACCACGTGGTGCCGGCGGTGGGCTTTCAGATCGACAGCGGCAAGACCAGTCTGGTGTTCAGCGGCGACACGACCGTCTGCGATGCCTTGTGGCAGGCGGTCAACCATATCCGCAATCTGCAATACCTGATCATCGAAACGGCGTTCTCAAATGCCGAAAAGGAGCTGGCGCTGGTCTCCAAGCATCTCTGTCCGTCGCTGCTGGCCGAGGAATTGCGCAAGCTCGAGCTTGATCCGGAGATATACATCACCCATCTGAAACCCGGCGAGATCGAACTGACCATGCAGGAGGTCAGCGAATGCGTGCAGGGCTTCGTTCCGAAGATGCTGCAAAACGGCCAAGTGTTCGAGTTCTAGCGGCAGGAGACAGCATGCAGGATATACTGGACATCAGGGTACTCGCGGCGCTGGAACCGATCTCCTCGTTCAGCCCGGCGCGCTTGCGCGAACTGCTCGACTATTGCCATGTGGAAAGCATGGCGCAGGGCCGGGACCCGTTCAAGGATCATACCTTGCAGGGACAGTCGGTCTATCTGTTGCGCGGCGAACTGGAAGTCGTGTACGAGGACGGCAACCGCGTGCTGATCCGCGCCGATTCGGAATGGGCGCGCCATCCCATCGGCAAGCGCCAACCCCCGATCCGTTCGGCACAGGTGCTGAGTCCGCAGGCGCAACTGATGCGCGTGAACGATGATCTGCTGGATCGCATGGTGACCTGGGACCAGTTCGCCTACCATGACGATTTGCGCCCGATGGCGTTCAAGGACGCCTCCGAAGCCACCGTGAGGAAACTGCTCAGCTCCGGCATGTTCAGCGCGGAGAACCTCAGCAACAGTCCGTTCGCGTATCTGCCGTCGGCCAACATCGGCAAGCTGCTCGAGCGCATCGAGGCGGTCGCGGTATGGGACAAGGATGTCATCATCAGCGAGGGCGATGAGGGCGATTATTACTATTTGATCGAAAGCGGACGCGCCCAGGTGACACGTCTGGTCGGCGGGACGAATCTGGTGCTGGCCGAACTCAAGGCGGGCGACGTGTTCGGGGAGGAAGCGCTGATCTCCGAATCAAAGCGCAACGCCACGGTCACGATGAAAAGCAATGGCGTGCTGCTGCGTCTGAAGAAACAGGATTTCCTGGAGTTGCTGCAGGAGCCGCTGCTGCACCGCATCGGTTTTCAGGATGCCAGACAGAAGGTGGCGCAGGGCGCGGTATGGCTGGATGTGCGCCATCCGCCGGAATATCGCTACGACAAGCTGCCGGGAGCGATCAACGTGCCGCTCAACGACATACGCAACGCCATCGGCGTGCTCAACAAGGCGACGACCTATATCGCATATTGCCAGAGCGGGCGCCGCAGTTCGGCGGCGGCGTTTATCCTGGCACAGGCGGGATACGACGTGTACGTCCTGGAAAACGGTCTGTGGTCTGTGCCCAAGGCGCAACAACAATGATAGAGAAAGGTTTGGAGGGGAAAGCATGAATGGACCGGGGCAAGGCAATGTGAACGAGATGGGATTGAGGCTGGAGTTCACCAGAAATCTCAATCACGTCACCAACAAGATCCATGCCACCAGCAATATCGACGAGATCATGCTGGATGTTAGCAAGGACATCTGTGCATTGTTCAATGCGGATCGCCTGACCATCTACGTGGTGGGAGAGGACAAGGCATCCCTCATCTCCAAGGTCAAGACCGGGCTTAATTCGTTCAAGGACCTCAAGCTGCCCATCGCCGAGCAGTCCATCGCCGGTTATGCCGCCTTCCACAAGAAGATGCTCAACCTCAAGGATGTCTACGACGAGCATGAGCTGGCCTCCTACAGCACGACCCTGCGTTTCCTGCAGGACGTGGACAGGCGCACCGGCTATCGCACCAAGCAGATGCTGGTGGCGCCCATCGTCGATGCGGACGGCGGCGACCTGATCGGGGTGATGCAGGTCATCAACAACAAGGCCGGCATGCCTTTCCCCACCATGGTGGAAGAGGGCGCGCGCGAGTTGACGCAGACGCTGGCGGTGGCGCTGAAGCAGCGCCAGCAGCAGGCCGGTGCGGTCAAGACCAAGTACGACTATCTCGTTTCCGATGCGGTATTGTCCGCTGCCGAGTTCGAGCTGGCGACGCGCACCGCGCGCCGCAAGGGCGTGGATGTCGAAGACGTGCTGCTTGACGAATTCCAGGTCAAGCCGGAGTCCCTGGGCAAGGCGCTGTCCGCCTTCTTCGGCGTGCCCTATGAACCGCACAAGCCGGATCGCATCAAGCCCGCCGAGCTGTTGCGCAACCTGAAGCGCGAGTATGTGGAGAGTAGCCACTGGGTGCCGGTGGACGATACCCCGGAAGGGGTAATTATCCTCACCACCGACCCGGAGCGGATCATGGCTTCGCGCGTGGTCAACAATATCTTTCCGAAGAGCCGTCTGATCTACAAGGTCTGCACCCAGCGCGAATTCAAGGCTACCCTCAACCTGTTCTATGGCGGCGGTGGATCCGCAGTGGGCGATATGACGGGCGCCTTCGCCGAGGTAGAAGGTTCCTCGGTGGACGAACTGCTGACCTCGCTGGGTGGGGACGAGGAGGAGTCGGGTGAGGTCAACCAGGATGACGTCAGTGCGGCGGCCGACAACGAGCTGGTCAAGCTGGTCAACAAGATCATCATCGATGCCTACAAGATGGGTGCCTCGGACATCCACATCGAGCCCATGCCGGGCAAGGGCAAGACCGGGATACGTCTGCGCAAGGACGGCTCGCTGTTGAACTACATCGAGATCCCGGCCACCTACCGCAACGCCTTGGTCACCCGTCTCAAGATCATGTGCGACCTCGACATCTCGGAGAAGCGCAAGCCGCAGGACGGGAAGATCAAATTCAAGAAATTCGGTCCGCTGGATATCGAGCTGCGCGTGGCGACCATCCCCTCGCAGGGGGGCGTCGAAGACGTGGTGATGCGTATCCTTGCCTCCGGCGAACCCATCCCGCTGGATAACATGGGTTTCTCGGCACGCAATCTGGAGCTGGTGAAGAAGACCATCAACAAGCCGTATGGCCTGTTCTTCGTGTGCGGCCCGACCGGTTCCGGCAAGACCACCACGCTGCACTCCATCCTGAAACACATCAACAAGCCGGATACCAAGATTTGGACGGTTGAGGACCCGGTGGAAATCACCCAGAAAGGCCTGCGTCAGGTGCAGGTCAACAAGAAGGCTGGACTGGATTTCGCCTCGATCATGCGTTCTTTCCTGCGTGCCGACCCGGATGTGATCATGGTCGGCGAGATGCGCGACAAGGAGACGGTCTCCACCGGCATCGAGGCCTCGCTGACCGGCCACCTGGTGTTTGCCACGCTGCACACCAACAGCGCGCCGGAATCCATCATCCGCCTGCTCGACATGGGCATGGACCCGTTCAACTTCGCCGATGCGCTGCTCGGCATCCTGGCGCAGCGACTGGCGAAGCGTTTGTGCAAGGACTGCAAGAAGGGGCACATCGCGACGCAGGACGAGATCAAGGCATTGCTTACCGAGTATGCCGAGGAGATGCGCAGCACCGAGACCTGGAAGAAGGATCCCAATGCCGCGTTCAAGGCCCTGTATGCCGAGTGGGTCAAACTGTTCGGAGATGCCAACGGGCAGATCACGCTCTACGAGAAAGTCGGCTGCGAGAAATGCACGAACACCGGCTATCGCGGCCGCGTCGGCCTGCATGAACTGCTGATCGGCACCGACCCGGTGAAGAAAGCCATCCAGGAACACGCGCGTGTCGCCGAGCTGTTCGCCCTCGCGCTGGAGGAGGGGATGCGCACCCTAAAGCAGGACGGCATCGAGAAAGTGCTGAGCGGCATCACCGATATCCACCAGGTGCGGGCGGTCTGTATCAAATAGGCCATGGACACGCTCAAGGTTCAGGCCTATATGGAACAGGAGTGGGCGCAGCGCGCCATGCTGGAGAGCCTGCTCAACCGTCTCGGCGACCTCAATGCCATCGGCGCCGCGTTGTCCAGCGAACGCGACATCAACCGCCTGCTGGAAAGCATCCTGAGCGCGGCGCGCAAGATCACCAGCGCCGATGCCGGTACGCTGTACCTGGTCGATGCCGACAAGCAGCAGTTGACCTTCGAGATATTGCACAACGACTCGCTCGATATCCGCATGGGCGGCACCTCCGGCAACCCGATCCCGTTCTACCCGATCGCTCTTTATCACGACGGCGTGCCGAACCTGGCAATGGTGGTGAGCTATTCCGTGCTGCGCGGCGAGACCGTCAACATCCCGGATGCCTATATCGCTGAGGGCTTCGATTTCTCCGGCACCAAAAAATTCGACGCCAAGACCGGTTATCACTCACGCTCGTTTCTGGCGGTGCCGATGCGCAACCACGAGCACGAGATCATCGGCGTGCTGCAACTCATCAACGCGCTCGACGCCACGAGCGGCGGCGTCAAGCAGTTCTCCAAGGACGATCAGCAACTACTGGAATCGCTGGCGTCGCAGGCGGCGATCGCGATCAGCAACCGCCGCCTTATCCAGCAGCTCGAAGAGTTGTTCGAGTCCCTGATTAGCCTCATCAACACCGCCATCGACGACAAGTCCCCCTACACCGGGGGGCACTGCGCGCGCGTCCCGGCACTCACCATGATGCTGGCGGAGGCGGCGAACCGAAACAAGCGGGGGGCGCTCAAGGATTTCAGCCTGACCGACAAGGATCGCTACGAACTCAAGATCGCCGGGCTGCTGCACGATTGCGGCAAGATCACCACGCCGGTGCACGTGGTGGACAAAGCTACCAAGCTGCAGACCATCTGCGACCGCATCAACCTGATCGACACCCGCTTCGAGGTACTCAAGCGCGACGCGGAGATCGCGCTGCTCAGGGGCGAGAAGAGCGAGGCCGAATACGCTGCCGCCACCCGTCAGCTCGACGCGGACCGCGAGTTTCTGCGCCGCTGCAACATCGGCTCCGAGCAGATGCAGGATGTCGACATCGAGCGCGTGCAAAGAATCGCCCGGTACCGCTGGCGCAACCTCCATGGCGAGCTGGCGGACTTCCTGAGTGCGGAAGAAGTTGAGAACCTCACCATCCGATCCGGTACGCTCACTGCGGCAGAGCGTGAGATCATCAACCATCACATCGTGGTCACCATCAAGATGCTGGAGTCGCTGCCCTGGCCAAACCATCTCAAGCGCGTGCCGGAGTATGCGGGCGGGCATCATGAGCGCATG
Source organism: Sideroxyarcus sp. (assembly GCA_052039615.1). Classification (GTDB taxonomy): domain Bacteria; phylum Pseudomonadota; class Gammaproteobacteria; order Burkholderiales; family Gallionellaceae; genus Sideroxyarcus. Next base: position 9,445 of record JBQGEN010000473.1, read on the forward strand.
GACGGCAAGGGTTACCCCAGGGGGCTGACGCGCGAGCAGATGTCGGTGCAGGCGCGGGTCATGGGCATCGCCGACATCTTCGAGGCGCTCACCGCGCAGGACCGGCCGTACAAGGACGGCAAGACGCTTACCGAATCGCTGGCGATCCTGGGGCGGTTCAAAGAGAGCGGACATATCGATCCCGACCTGTTCGATGTCTTCATCCGCGAAAAGGTCTACCTCACTTACGCCAGGCAATTCCTCAAGCCGGAGCAGATCGATGCGGTGGATGAAAGCAGGATCCCAGGCTATATCCCGTGAAGTCGTTGTTTCTTATGCCCGGAATGCCGGCAAGAAGCGCCAGTACTCCGACGCTTCTTCTTTGCGCGCTGCATTCCTGAGGAATCCGGACTGACAGCGGCACATCCAGGGGCACGGACTGAGTTCTTTTCGCGGGTGCTGCGGCTTTCGTCAGTGTTCTACATGTCCCTTGGTGATCAGGCAGCCCATCGCGTGCTTCAGTTCGCAACTTTTTGCCATCAGTGCCGCAGCCTGCTGGTTTTCGCCCCGCATCTTTAACAATAACGCCTTGCCATAATAGGCATTCGCAAAGTTCGGATCGTTCGCTATGGCTGCATCGAACTGAACCATCGCGTCCGGAAAGCGTCTTTTCACCGCGTACGCCCAGCCGAGCTCGAAGCGAACCGGCGCATATTGCGGGCTGATGGCAGCAGCGCGCTCATAGTCCGCGATCGCCTCGTCCCATTTATTCCTGGATGCTGCGGCCTGTGCGCGATTGAACAATATGCGGTCAGCGCCAGCCACCCCATCGTTCGGCAATAGCAGAGCGGCATCGTTCCACAAGCGGTAGCCATCGGCGAAAACCCACAGACGGTTTGCCGCCAGCGGCACCAGCAGCAATGCCGCCAGTCCAAGTGCAAGGAATGTCTTCTTGTTCGGCCACTTGGACAGCAGCAGCGGGACGAACAGCAGCATGCCCGGCATCCACAAATAGCTGCGGTATAGCACGAAGGGCTCCTGTACGCGGACGCTGGAAAATTCCAGCACAAACTGCAGCCATGGGTATAACAATGCCATGCCCGCCAATCCTGCCCAGCGCGAACGCAACAGCAGCCAGATGCCCAGCGCGCCATAGGCAGCGAAGCCAGCCGCGCCCAGCCAGCCCTGCCATGCGGTCAATGACGAAATAAACGGTTCTCGCATATCCACCGACATCCACGCCGGATTTGGCAGCAGCCACAACAGCAGGTACTTGAAGAACAGTCCGGCCTGAGTGAAGGCGCTCAGCAAATGCAGCCCGGCTCCGCCTTCGGTGACTCCCTGCCGCTCGAACAAGTCCGCCGCCATCGCCTCGTAAGGCGTGCCGAACACGCCTTTGGCGCGCAGCGCGATCAGCATGCTGATCGCGAAAAAGGCGGCCCACGCCAGCGCCAGTGCAGGCTTGCCGGTCCGGATGCGGGAGCGCAACAGGACGGTTTGCGCCGCCAGCAGCGCGGGCACCATCATGCTGTGTTCCTTGGAAAAGACCGCGAGAAAATAGGCGGCTGCCGCCAGCGCCAGCCAGCGCGCCTGTCCGCTCAGCAAACCGCGCACATAGGCCAGCTGCATCAACAAGGCAAACAGCGTCGCCATCAGAATGCTGCGCTGCATCACATAGCCCACGGCATACACCGCTACCGGGTGCAGGGCGAAGATCAGCGCGCCGAACCACGCGCCCCAGACCGCCGCGCTTGAATTTCCATTTTCAGGAACAACGCTGCCGACCAGTTGCCGCAGCAGGTAGAACAGCAAGATGACGTTGGCCGCATGCAGCAGCAGGTTGCCCAGATGGAAGAAATGCGTCGCCACATTGCTGAACAGCAGCTCGGTCCAGCCCAGGCTCGCATAGGGCAGCCAGCGCAAATCGAAATGGAACCACGAATGCGCATAGCGGGCGGCTGTACCGCCCAGAAAAAAACCCGGGTCATCGAAGAAAAAAGGGCTGCCCAAGAATGGCAGGTAGAGCAGGCCGACGGCGACCAGCAGGGAAAGAATCCAGCCGCGGTCGCGGCTACGAAAATAGTCTATCAGTTTGGCGCGGTAAGGCATTTCCTCTCCTCAAAAAAAACAACCCCCTCCGAGAGGGGGTTGTCCGTTAGAAGCAGGGCAGTTTAACAATTCAGCGGTGTGTTGCCGTTTTTGAAGAAGTTTTTGACAATGGCGTCCACGGAGGTGGGGGCGGGGCTGCTTCCAACTGCGGCCGTTCCCAGCTTGCAACCATAGTACCACTGCATGGCCGACGCGCCAGAAATGTTGGCAGAGCCATCAAGGGAGGACGTCTCTGCATCGGCTGGCGTAACGCCTGTAATGGGAGAGACGGAAACCCAGTTGCCGTCGACCGTGCCCGCCTTGACGTTATTGATCGTGAGGATCAAGGCAATTTCGGTGGTGGCGCCAGCGTGCACACCCATAGAATACACTTCAGCCGGCAGGGACGGGTACACGGAGAAGCCCAGCGAGCTCCAGAATGTGCCGACCGTCGTTGTAGCCCCCGGGGCCTTGCCGGCGGCGCCTCCGACCAGATCGGCGGCCGAGTCCGGCAGAGGGAAGCTGCCCTGTTCCTGATAATACAGGGCCAGCGCGGTCTTGACTGGATCCAGCGTGGACACCACCTTGGACAGCTTGGACTTCACGATGTAGTCCTGGTAGGCGGGGATCGCCACTGCAGCCAGAATGCCGATAATGGCAACCACGATCATCAATTCGATCAGGGTAAAGCCTTGTTGAATTTTCTTCATGTTTGGTACTCCTTTGGAGGTTGAACGTAACACACTAGGTGTGCGGGCTCCTATAAGCAGGATGCGTGCCATCAGTGCCTGAAATTTCCGTTTTGCTGTATTCATGGCGAATTATGTGCGAAGGGAAGGAGGTTGGCGCAGCCGTGGAGGCGTTTTGCGTCAGTACTGCTGACGCTTTGCGTCACATTGCGGTCTGATCGAAAGATGTAGCAACAAGTTGCGACCCGCTCCAATCGCAGGGGGGGGGGCGGAGCGCGCCTGGAGTCTTGGCATGCGCGCTTGAATAGCTGCCGGCGCCCGCTGCCGCACAGTAGGCGGATATTACGGTAGAATGCCGCCCGTTACCGAACCCGTCACAACATGTCTTCCGCCCGCGCCGCTGTCACTCCAGAAAAGCTAATCCGACCAGAGGTCATGGCCTTGCATGCCTATCATGTCCCGCCTGCCGGTGGCATGCTCAAGCTTGACGCGATGGAGAATCCCTATTTGCTGCCGCAGGCCTTGCGCGACGAGATTGCGCGTCTGGTTGCGGACGCCGAGATCAACCGTTATCCCGATGCCGGTGCGCATCACCTCAAGGTGGCCATCGGCCGTGTGACGAACCTGCCCTCCGGCATGGAGGTGCTGCTCGGCAACGGTTCCGACGAGATCATCCAGCTGCTGGCGCTGGCTGTTGCCAGGCCGGGCGCGGTGCTGCTGAGCGTCGAGCCGTCGTTCGTGATGTACCGGATGATCGCCACCTTTGCCGGCATGAGGTATGTCGGCGTGCCGCTGACCGAAGATTTCTCTCTCGACCTGAAGGCGATGCTGGAGACTATCGCACGCGAACAGCCGGCGCTGGTGTTCCTGGCTTATCCCAACAACCCCACCGGCAACCTGTTCGATGCGGCGGCGATCGGGCAGATCATCGAAGCCGCACCCGGCTTGGTGGTGGTGGACGAAGCCTACTACGCATTCGCGCGCGATAGCTTCATTCCTGAACTGGCGCGCTACGACAACCTGCTGGTGATGCGCACCTTCTCCAAGCTGGGCATGGCCGGGCTGCGCCTGGGTTTCCTGGCGGGTGCCAAGGCGTGGCTCGAACAGCTGGAAAAACTGCGCTTGCCGTATAATGTGGGCGTGCTGCCGCAACTGGTGGCGGCGACGCTGCTGCAGCACCACGATGTGCTGCTGGCGCAGGCGGAGCGCATCAAGCAGGAGCGCACCAGACTGTCTGCAGCGCTGAACGCCATTGGCAGCGTGCGGGTTTACCCCAGCGAGGCCAACTTCATCCTGATGCGCGTGGCGAAAGCCGCGCAGGTGTTCGAAGGGCTGAAGCAACGCGGGGTGCTGATCAAGAACCTCGACGGCGGCCATCCGGCATTGACCGATTGCCTGCGCGTCACGGTGGGCACGCCGGAAGAGAATGCCCGATTCGTTGCGGCATTGCAGGACACCATCAACCAACTCGCATAAGGCGGATCATGCGTAGCTCAAACGTCAGTCGCAACACCCTGGAGACCAGGATCAGCATCGGGCTGAATCTCGATGGTTCCGGCAAGGTCAAGCTGGATACCGGCCTGCCCTTCCTCGAACACATGCTGGACCAGATCGCGCGCCACGGACTGCTCGATCTGGACATCGACGCCAAGGGCGACCTGCACATCGACGCGCACCACACCGTGGAAGACATCGGCATCACGCTGGGGCAGGCCTTCGCCAAGGCGGTCGGCGACAAGAAAGGCATACGCCGCTATGGCCATGCCTATGTGCCGCTGGACGAGGCGCTGTCGCGCGTGGTGCTGGATATCTCCGGTCGTCCGGGGTTGGTGTTCAACGTCGAGTTCGTGCGGGCCAGCATCGGCGAATTCGAGGTCGACCTGATCCGCGAATTCTTCCAGGGTTTCGTCAACCACGCCCTGGTGACACTACACATCGACAATCTGGCGGGCGATAACGCTCACCATCAGGCCGAGACCATCTTCAAGGCGTTCGGCCGCGCCTTGCGCGTCGCGCTGGAGTCCGATCCACGCATGGCAGGCCTCATGCCTTCCACCAAGGGGACGCTGTAATCTCATCATGGTCGATATCGCAGTCGTAGATTACGGCATGGGCAATCTGCGCTCGGTGCAGCAAGCCGTGCGCAAGGTGGCGCCCGGTGCCTCGGTGAGCGTCACCGACGATCCCGAAGTTATCGCCGCCGCCGGGCGTGTGGTATTTCCCGGTCAGGGCGCGATGCGGGATTGCATGCGCGAACTGGATGCACGCGGCCTGCGCCAGGCGGTGCTGGATGCCGCGCGCAACAAGCCCTTCCTCGGCATTTGCATCGGCTTGCAGATGCTGTTCGAACACAGCGCAGAGGGCAATGTGCCGGGGCTGGGCGTATTGCCGGGCGATGTGGTGCGTTTTGCTTCCGATCTGAAGGACGCGCAAGGGGGGAAACTCAAGGTGCCGCACATGGGCTGGAACCAGGTGCATCATGCCGATCATGCCATGTGGGCGGGTATCGCCCAGGATGCGCGCTTCTACTTTGTGCACAGCTACTATGTGCAGCCGCGCGATGCTGGGCTGGTGCAGGCGACCAGCGACTATCCCGTGCCCTTTGTCTGCGCCGCGGCGCGTGATAATTTGTTCGCCGTTCAGTTCCATCCTGAAAAGAGTGCTGCGGCCGGCCTGAAGCTGCTGCAGAATTTTATTAACTGGAATCCTGCCTAACAAAAACGAATCATGGATACTAAGACACTAATCATCCCCGCGATCGACTTGAAGGACGGCCAATGCGTGCGCCTGCGTCAGGGCGTGATGGAAGGCGCGACCGTGTTCTCCGACGACCCGTCCGCGATGGCCAAACACTGGCTGGCTCAGGGAGCGCGCCGCTTGCACCTGGTCGACCTCAACGGCGCATTCGCCGGCAAGCCCAAGAACGAAGCGGCGGTGCGCAGCATCGTCGAGGCGGTGGGCGGCGAGATACCGATTCAGCTGGGCGGAGGCATCCGCGATCTGGAGACCATCGAACGTTACCTCGACATCGGCGTGAGCTACGTCATCATCGGCACGGCCGCGGTCAAGGTGCCGGGTTTCCTGCATGAGGCGTGCGACGCCTTTCCCGGCCACATCATGGTCGGCCTCGACGCCAAGGGCGGCAAGGTCGCGGTGGACGGCTGGTCGAAATTGACCGGGCACGACGTCGCCGATCTGGCGCAACGGTTCGAGGGCTATGGCGTGGAAGCCATCATCTACACCGACATCGGCCGCGACGGCATGATGACCGGCGTGAACATCGAAGCCACCGTGGAGCTGGCGCGACCATTGCACGTGCCGGTGATCGCCAGCGGTGGTATCACCAATCTGGATGACGTGCGCAATCTGTGTGCGGTGCGCGCCGAAGGCATTACCGGAGCCATCACCGGCCGCGCCATCTACGAAGGCACGCTGGATTTCAAGGCGGCGCAAGCCCTGGCGGACGAGTTGTCGCCCAAAGTGCTCTGATGCTCGCCAAACGTATCATCCCCTGCCTGGACGTGACCGCGGGTCGCGTGGTCAAAGGCGTCAGCTTCGTCGAATTGCGCGACGCGGGCGACCCTGTGGAGATCGCGCGCCGCTATGACGAGCAGGGCGCAGACGAACTCACCTTTCTCGACATTACCGCCAGTTCGGACGACCGCGGCATCATCTTCCGCATCATCGAGCTGGTGGCGGAACAGGTGTTCATCCCTCTGACAGTCGGCGGCGGCGTGCGCGAAGTGCAGGACGTGCGCAACCTGCTCAACGCGGGGGCGGACAAGGTCAGCATCAACACCTCGGCGGTGGTCAATCCGCAACTGGTGGCCGATGCTTCGGCGCGTTACGGTTCGCAGTGCATCGTGGTCGCTATCGACGCCAAGCAGGTCGCGCCCGGCAAGTGGGAGGTGTTCACGCACGGCGGTCGCAAGGCCACCGGGCTGGATGCGGTGGAGTGGGCGAAGAAGATGCAGACGCTGGGCGCGGGCGAGATCCTGCTGACCAGCATGGACCGCGACGGACGGAAGAGCGGCTTCGATCTGGCGCTTACACGCGCGGTGACGGACGCGCTCGAGATTCCGGTGATCGCCAGCGGCGGCGTGGGCAACCTGCAGCATCTAGCCGATGGCGTAAAACTGGGCGGCGCGGATGCGGTGCTGGCCGCCAGCATCTTCCATTTCGGCGAATACACCGTGCAGCAGGCCAAGCAGTTCATGGCGCAGCAGGGCATTGAGGTGCGGTTATGAGCGAGGCCTGGCTGAACAAGGTGAACTGGTCGGCAGATGGTCTGGTACCCGCCATCGCGCAGGATGCCGCTACCGGGCGCGTGCTGATGGTGGCGTGGATGGATCGCGAAGCCTTGAAGCTGACGTGCGAGAAAGGCGAGGCGATATACTGGTCGCGCTCGCGCAAGAAGCTGTGGCACAAAGGCGAGGAATCGGGGCATGTCCAGAAGGTGAAGGAGATACGTACCGACTGCGACAGCGACGTGATCCTGCTGAAAGTGGAACAGCAGGGCGGCATCGCCTGTCATACCGGGCGCGAGAGCTGTTTCTACAGCAAGCTGGAGCAGGGACAATGGGTGGAGACCGATGCCGTGCTGAAGTCGCCCGACGAAATCTACAAGAAATGACACAAGATATTCTGCAACGACTGACCGAGACGCTGGAGGCGCGCAAGCAGGCCGCGCCCGAGTCGTCCTATGTCGCCAGGCTGTTCAGCAAGGGCGACGACGCGATCCTGAAGAAAGTCATCGAGGAGGCGGGCGAGGTGTTGCTGGCGGCCAAGGATGGTGACAGACAGCATCTGGTGTACGAGGTGGCCGACCTGTGGTTCCACAGTCTGGTGCTGCTGGCGCAAAAAGGCCTGAGCGCGGACGATGTGCTGCGGGAACTGGCACGGCGCGAAGGCGTGTCCGGTATCGCAGAGAAGGCGAGCCGGAAATGAGCGACAACTGCCTCTTCTGCAAGATCGCGCGCGGCGAGATTCCGTGCAGGAAAGTGTATGAGGATGCGGAAGTGCTGGCCTTCCACGACATCAACCCGGTCGCGCCGGTGCATTTCATGCTGGTGCCGAAGCTGCATATCGATTCGTTGCTGGACGCCGGGGAGGCGCATGCCGCTTTGCTTGGCAAGCTGCTGCTGCTGGCACCGAAACTGGCGCGTGAACAGGGGCTGGAAAACGGGTTCCGCACCGTCATCAACAGCGGCAAGGGCGGCGGGCAGGAAGTGTTTCATCTGCATGTACATGTCATCGGCGGCGGCAACATCCCGCCGATGGTCAAGCGTTAATCGACAAGGAGCGCATCATGGGTTCGTTCAGTATCTGGCATTGGTTGATCGTGTTGCTGGTGGTCGTGCTGATTTTCGGCACCAAGAAGCTGCGCAACATCGGCAGCGACCTCGGTGGCGCGGTGAAGGGGTTCAAGGAAGGCATGAAGAGCGAAGAGGATTCGAGCAAGCCGCGGGATACCAAGACTATCGAAGGCGAAGCGAAGGACAAGACGCACACGCAGTAAGCATGCGCGTCCGCCATGTTTGATATCGCTTTTTCCGAACTGATCGTGGTCGCGCTGGTGGCGTTGGTCGTCGTCGGCCCGGCACGTCTGCCGAAACTGGCGCGCAGCGCCGGGCAGCAGTGGGGACGGCTGCAGCGCTATGTGGACAACGTCAAGAATGAAGTCATGAAGGACGTTGCGCGTGAAGAATTGCGCCAGTTGCAGGGCAGCGTGCGGCAGCAACTGGCCGAAGCTGAACGTTCCGTGCAGGAAGGCGGCCTCACTCTGGAACAGCACATCCTCCAGGCGCAACGCCCGCAGACCCCAGAGAATCCATCCAAATGAATGCCAGCGAAAGTCTTATTGCCCACCTGATTGAACTGCGTTCGCGTTTGCTGAATGTCGCCATCGCCATGCTGCTGGTGTTCATCTGCCTGTTCCCATGGGCGTCGGACCTGTATGCCTTGCTGGCAGAGCCGTTGCTGGCCAAGCTGCCGCAAGGCGGACAGATGATCGCCACCGACGTCACCACGCCGTTCTTTGTGCCGCTCAAGGTGACGATGATGGCGGCGTTCCTCATCGTTTTGCCCTATGTGTTGTATCAGGGTTGGCGCTTTGTCGCGCCGGGTCTCTATGCGCACGAGAAGAAGCTGATACTGCCGCTCATCGTGGCCAGCACGCTGCTGTTCTTCTGCGGCATGGCGTTCGCCTATTTCGCGGTGTTCCCGGTGGTGTTCGGCTTCATCGTCGCCGCAGCCCCGCAGGGCGTGGCCGTGATGACCGACATCGAAAAATATCTCGGTTTCGTGCTGGGCATGTTCATGGCGTTCGGCATCACCTTTCAGGTGCCGGTAGCGGTGGTGGTGGTGGTGCGGATGGGAATGGTGTCGGTGGAGAAGCTGCGCGAGATCCGCCCTTACATCGTCGTCGGCGCATTCGTCGTCGGCGCGATCTTCACCCCGCCCGATGTGGTATCGCAGTTCATGCTGGCGATCCCGCTGTGGCTGCTCTACGAAGCGGGGATCGTGGTGGCGGACTGGACGACGGCGCGCAAGAGCGCCTGACCTTATTCCTGCGCCCGCGGTTTCGGCCGTTTGCCCACCTTCACCTGGATGGCGACCTCGGACTGGTTGCGCAGCAGTTTGAGCAGCGCCACTTTGCCGGGCGGCAGGCCGGAGATGGTTTCCAGCATGACGGTGGAGTCCGCCAGCGGCTCGCCGTCGATGCTGACGAGGATGTCGCCGGCCTTGATGCCGGCCTTGTCTGCCGGGCTGCCGCGCACCACTTCCGCGATCAGCACGCCCTGTGTGTCCTTCAGCTTGAACGATTCCGCCAGTTCCGGCGTCATGTCCTGTACCGCGATGCCCACCCAGCCGCGCGTCACCGAGCCACTCTGGATGATCTGTTCCATGACTTTCTTGGCAGTACTGGTCGGGATGGCGAAGCCGATGCCGAGCGAGCCGCCGTTCGGCGAGTAGATCGCGCTGTTGATGCCGAGCAGGTTGCCGTTCACGTCCACCAGCGCACCACCCGAGTTGCCGGGGTTGATGGCGGCATCGGTCTGGATGAAGTTCTCGAAGGTGCTGAGTCCCAAGTGGCTGCGCTTCAGGGCGCTGACGATACCCATGGTGACCGTCTGGCCGACGCCGAACGGGTTGCCGATGGCCAGCACGACGTCGCCGACATGCGCCTGGTCGGATTGGCCGAAGGTGATTGCGGGCAGGTTGGTGCCGATATCCACCTTGATGACGGCGAGATCCGTTTCCGGATCGGAACCAACGATGTGGCCCTTGGCGGTACGCCCGTCGGCGAGCGCGACCTCGATTTCGTCCGCGGTCTCCACTACATGATGGTTGGTCAGGATATAGCCATCGTGGCTGACGATGACGCCGGAGCCGAGGCTGGAGCTTTGCTGCGGGAAACTGTCGTCGAACTCGTCGCCGAAGAAGAAGCGGAAGCGCGGGTCGTCCATGAAAGGTGCGGAGGGGGTCTTCACCTGGCTGCTGGTGAAGATGTTCACCACGGCTGGCATCACCTTTTGCGCCGGACGGCTGAAACCGACTGCGGGCAGGTCGCCGCCCTCGCCAGTGGCGCTCTCGTACAGGGTCACTACGCCGCTGCGCGCCGCGGTGGGCAGCAGCGTAGGTCGCAGCGTGTGGATGACGAACAGCATCGCGAGGCCGACCGTGGTGGCCTGGGCGAACAGGAGCCAGAATTTACGCATGATATGATTTGGACCGCTTAATATATGGGACGAGCCCGATGCGATTGAACGAGTTGCGCGATTATATCGAAAGCGAGCTTGTGGTCAGCCGATTTCGCGATTACTGCCCGAACGGGGTGCAAGTGGAAGGGCGGGCGGAGGTGCAGCGCATTGCCACCGGCGTCACCGCCTCGCAGGCAGTGCTGGAAGCGGCCACTGCCTGGGGGGCGGACGCCATCCTCGTGCATCATGGCTACTTCTGGCGCAACGAGGATGTCGCCATCACCGGCATCAAGAAACGTCGCGTGGCGCACCTGCTGCAGCACGATGTCAGTTTACTAGCCTACCACCTGCCGCTGGATGCCCATCCCGGATTTGGCAACAATGCTCAGCTGGGTGAACGGCTCGGCTTCATCGAGCAAGGCCGCTTCGGCGAACAGGACCTTGCCATGCATGGCACCCTCGCGCAGCCGCAGCCGCTACAACAACTCGTTCGGCATATCCAGTTCACCTTGCAGCGGGCCCCGCAGGTCATCGCTCGGGCCAATCCCGACATCGCCCGCATCGCCTGGTGCAGCGGCGCGGGGCAGGGGTATTTCGAGCAAGCCGTGGCGCTGGGCGTGGATGCATTCCTGACCGGCGAGATATCGGAACAGAACGTGCATGTTGCACAGGAGACCGGCGTCGTTTTCATCGCCGCCGGCCACCATGCCACCGAACGCTACGGTGTGCAGACGCTGGGCGAACATATCGCCGGGCGTTTCGGGCTGGAACACCGATTCTTCGACCAGGACAATCCGGTCTGAGGCAGTCAGTTTCTGGCGTGCGCGAGCGAGAAGTCTTCCACCCCTTGCAGCGTGCTCAGGCCGCTGGCGAGTTCGTTCATCGCAGCGCCGCTGCGCTTGTCGAGGGCGATGGCGACGAAACGCCATTCCAGCTTGTCGCTGCTGGACTTGATGGCAAAGGAGCCGGTGGCGACCTCATAGCCATGGGTGTAGACGACGTCGCGCAAGGTGTTTTCCTGCGGCACGAAATCCTTCCGGAATTCGAGGGTGACCGAGATGGCCGGTCGCGACGGCAACCAGCTTTCCAGTCTCGATACCCACATCATGCATAGCGCGGAGAGGAAGGTGAGCACGATCGCCGCTGCGTAGAAGCCGACCCCGACCAGGATGCCGATGGCAGAACTCGCCCAGATGGATGCGGCCGTGGTCAGTCCGCTGATGCTGAGCCCGTCGCGCATGATGACGCCTGCGCCGAGGAAGCCGATGCCGGTGACGATGCCCTGAATGATGCGCGTGGGGTCGCCGGCGAGATAGCTGCTCATTTGTCCGCCATACCAGTGCGCGGGGTAGCCGGCAATGACGGTGAGCGCCGCTGCGGCCATGCACACCAGTCCGTAGGTGCGCATGCCCGCGGCGCGACCGTGATAGGAGCGTTCATAGCCGACGATCAGGCCAAGGACCAGCGCGCCGAGCAGGTTGAGAAATACGACCGTGTTGGTGACCAGGATCGGGCTGGACCAGTATGCCGACAGGTTCTCGTAAGATAGCTCGTTCATTCTTTTTCCTGTTTTTTATCATATCGGTAGCAGTGTACAAGAATCGGCCTCCGATTTCCGTATGACCGGATTTGCGCGCGGACACGCCGGAAACCGGGCAGGATGATGCGGATGCGACTTCAAGCCGCGAAATCCCGAACAAATCGTTCGACATTGCCTCTCCGAAGACTTGATCGTAGAACTTGCGGTGAGAAGGGTTACTGAGTAAGATGGCATATTAGACAATGATTATGGAACGAACCGGTTCGTCAAACCGTGCCGGCTGTCGGGAAGGTGGTTCTGTTCTAAAAGTTCCAGAACAGCTTGTATCAAGATTTCAACCGGCCCGAAGGCGTATGTTCTGGCCTGAGCGATGCGTTTTTTTAATGAAGGGATGAGGAGAAGTTATGACTGACAATGTAGATCGCAGCAAGCGGCGACTATTGCTCGCCGCCACCACGGCGGCGGGCGGTGTCGCGGCAGCAGGTGTGGCAACACCATTTGTGCTGAGCTTCATGCCCAGCGAGCGCGCCAAGGCCGCCGGCGCCCCGATCGAGGTGGACATCAGCACCATCGAGCCCGGCACGATGAAGGTTGTGGAGTGGCAGGGCAAGCCAGTGTGGGTCGTGCGCCGCACGCAGGAGATGCTGGACTTGCTGTCCAAGCACGACGGCGATCTGACCGACCCGACCGCGGCCGTCGCGCAGCAGCCTGACTACTGCAACAATACCTACCGTTCCATCAAGCCGGAGATTTTCGTGGTGATCGGTATCTGTACCCATCTGGGCTGCTCCCCGAGCTATCGTCCGGAAGTGGCGGCGCCCGACCTCGGTGCCGACTGGGGTGGCGGCTGGTTCTGCCCGTGCCACGGTTCGCGCTTTGACCTGGCCGCGCGCGTCTACAAGGGTTCGCCCGCGCCGACCAATCTGATCGTTCCTCCGCACCAGTATCTCAGCGAGAACATGCTGTTGATCGGTGATGACGAGAAAAAGGGAGCCGCATAATGAAAATGTTGAAAAACCTGGTTGGCTGGGTCGATGACCGCTTCCCGTTGCTCGACACCTGGAAGGAGCATCTGTCCGAGTACTACGCTCCGAAGAACTTCAATTTCTGGTATTTCTTTGGTTCGCTGGCGCTGCTGGTACTGGTGATCCAGATCGTCTCCGGCATTTTCCTCACCATGAGCTACAAGCCGGACGCGCTGTTCGCCTTTGCTTCTGTCGAATACATCATGCGCGATGTGCAATGGGGCTGGCTGCTGCGCTACGTCCACTCCACCGGCGCTTCCATGTTCTTCGTGGTGGTGTACCTGCATATCTTCCGCGGCATGATGTACGGCTCCTATCGCAAGCCGCGCGAACTGCTGTGGATCATCGGTGTGGCCATCTATCTGGCGCTGATGGCCGAAGCGTTCATGGGCTATCTGCTGCCGTGGGGCCAGATGTCGTTCTGGGGTGCGCAGGTGATCGTTAACCTGTTCTCTTCCGTGCCGTTCATCGGTCCGGATCTGTCCGTGCTGATCCGTGGCGACTACGTGATCTCGGACGCGACCCTGAACCGCTTCTTCGCGCTGCACGTGATCGCGGTGCCGCTGGTGCTGGCCGGTCTGGTGTTCGTGCACCTCATCGCCTTGCACGCGGTCGGCTCCAACAACCCGGACGGTGTCGAGATCAAGAAGCACAAGGACGCCAACGGCCGCCCGCTGGACGGCATCCCGTTCCACCCCTATTACACGGTGAAGGACATCGTGGGCGTGGTCGGATTCCTGATTGTGTTCTGTGCGATCGTGTTCTTTGCGCCTGATCTGGGCGGCTATTTCCTCGAAGCCAACAACTTCGTGCCGGCCAACCCGATGCAGACTCCGGCCCATATCGCGCCGGTGTGGTATTTCACGCCGTACTACGCAATCCTGCGTGCAGTACCTCCCATGTTCGGTTCGCAGTTCCCGGGCGTGGTTGCCATGGGTATCGGCGCGGTCGCCATCCTGTTCCTGCCGTGGCTGGATCGCGGCAAGGTGAAATCGAGCCGCTACCGCGGCCCGATCTACAAGGGATTCCTGGCATCGTTCGTGATCAGCTTCATCGGCCTGGGCTATCTGGGACTGTTGCCGGCAACGCCCACTTACACTTTGATCGCTCAAGTGCTGTCGGTGGTGTACTTCGCATTTTTCATTTTGATGCCGTGGTACACGAAGATCGACAAGTGCAAGCACGAGCCTGATCGTGTGACGTTCAAATAATCGAAGGGGTTCGTTGACATGAAAGCAATCAAAAAACTATGGATGCTGGTGCTGCTGATGGCGGTGCCGGCGATGGCGATCGCCAGCGGTGCAAGTTTTCATCTGGACCGTGCGCCGGGCGACCTGAGTGACCAGGCTTCGCTGCAACGCGG
>JBQGEN010000474.1:0-2044 GCA_052039615.1 Sideroxyarcus sp.
CATCAAAAGGAGCGAGCTCGTGGAAGGCAATGCGCCCTGCCAGCGATTCCGATGCCTGGTGCAGCAATTGCGGTGAGGCCGATCCCAGCAGCAGGAAGCGTCCGGGCGTGCGGTGCTCGTCGATCAGCGCCCGCAATACGGCAAACAGCTCCGGTTTGTGTTGAACTTCATCCAGCACGATGAGTTGCCCGGCATGCCGCGACAGGAAGAGTTCCGGGTCGGTGAGTCGTGCAAGGTCGGATGTCCGCTCAAGGTCGAGATACAGGCTGGCGTCGCGTTGAGCGGCGACGATCTTTGCCAGCGTGGTCTTGCCTGCCTGGCGAGGTCCAAGCAGTGCCACCGCCGGGAAGTCGGCTAGCGAATGTTCAATATCGGGTAGTAGCCTGCGATTCAACATCCTTGCATATTAAAAGACTATCTTTCAATATGCAAGGATGCGCTTGAGGGTCGTCGCGCAGACTATCCGCGCTGATGAAACGTGACCGGCACCGCAGTCGGCGGCGGCGTCTTCAGGATGTGCTTCTTCATCCTGCCCATCACGTGCATTTCGCACTTCCTGCAGTCGAATTCCAGCCTGAGCTTTTCGCTGCCGTTGACGAGCGTCATCGGTTCGGCGCGCACCTGGCCCTGCACGCCGATGACGCCCTTGGCCTGTCGCGGGCACAGGCTCAGCGAGTAGCGGATGCAGTGGCGCGTGATCATCAGTGACACTTCGCCTGCCTCCTTGTGCTGCTCGTAGGCGGCCTCGATGAGTTTCACGCCATGTTTGGCGTAGAAGGCCTGCGCGGCGGAGTTGTAGACGTTGGCGAGATAGGAGAGCGTCTCTTCCGGGTATTGCGCGGGCGGCTCCATCGCGGCTTTGCGCGCCAATGGCTTATAGGCGGCAAGACGCGCCGCTTCCAGTTTTTCCACGGCGTCGCGGCGCAACTGGTTGAGCAGGGAGGAGGGCACGAACCAAGGATGCGCCCATTGCACGGCAATCCCACCCGCGTTCCCTGCGACATTCCCTCCCCCATGCAGGGGGAGGGTTGGGGTGGGGGTAGAAGTTGAAGTGTCTGACGACTCCACCCCCATCCTAGCCTTCCCCCTGCCCGGGGGAAGGAGTGGTGCGCGCAACTCGAAATCGGTATTCCCCAGCCGCGCCAACTGCCCACGTACCGCCTCTTCCGCTTCTGCCGGGTTCTTCGCCAGCTGCTTGTCGAACGCGGCACTGGCGGTCGCAACGATGCCGTCCTCATCCTGGAGCGTGAGCGCGAAGCCTTCCGCCGTCTCGGCGAAGGCGGCGCTCACGCCGATCCTGCGCTCGGCCGACTTCTTGCTGAGCGCCATCTCCCACGCCTGATCGCTGTTGCGGTTGATCTCCAGCCCGACGCGCAATCCCGCCAGCTCCGCGATCTTCTCGTTCGGCCACACCCGCCACACGCGGCCCATCTGTTTGACGGTGTTGGCGCGGATGCCGCGCGTCTCGCGCTTGTGCAGGTAGTTGAGGCCATCGCCGTTGGCAAGCGCTTCGTCGGTCTCGATCTCGAACCAGTCCGGGCCGATCCTACTCACCGTGCCCAGAGCCAGTCCGACGAAGCTAGGCGCATCGAATGCGCCGATGTCGGCCTTGCGGCCTTGCGAAAAGTAGTCGGTCGCGCCGCGGTGGAAGGTCTTGTCCGGATCGGGCGTGAACAAGAGTCTGGTCTTGCCGCTGGAGGCCGCGTGCAGTTCCGGGCGCTCCTCCAGTATTTCGTCGAGCAACCGGCGATAGTGTCCGGTGATGTTCTTCACGTACGGCGCATCCTTGTAGCGCCCCTCGATCTTGAAGCTGCGCACGCCGGCATCGATGAGTGCGCGCAGGTTGGCGCTCTGGTTGTTGTCCTTCACCGACAGCAGGTGCTTCTCGAACGCGACGACCTGGCCCTTGGCATCCTGCAGCGTGTAAGGCAGGCGGCAGGCCTGCGAGCAGTCGCCGCGGTTGGCGCTGCGGCCGGTGTGGGCGTGGCTGATGTAGCACTGGCCGGAATAGGCCACGCACAGCGCGCCGTGGATGAAATGCTCG
>JBQGEN010000475.1:0-8315 GCA_052039615.1 Sideroxyarcus sp.
AGGTAATCGAAGGCGCCGGCCTTGAGCGCCGCCACGGCATTTTCCAGGTTGCCATGCGCGGTGATCACCGCCACCGGCACATCCAGACCGCGCTCGCTGATATGCCGCACCACCTCCAGTCCCTCGCCGTCGGGCATGCGCATGTCGGTCAGGCACAGATCGAAGCCCTGGGCATCCAGGCAACGCTTCGCCTGTTGTACGCCGCCTGCGCGCACCACTTCCAGCCCCATGCGCATCAGCGCCAGTTCAAGCAACTCCAGAATGTCCGCTTCATCATCCACCACCAGCACGCGCGGGCTGCTTCTCTTGTCATTTTTCATTGCCATCTCCAAACACGATGCGGAAACAGGCACCGCCATCGGGTGCGCGTTTGTATTCGATCACGGCGCCGTTGGCCTCGCACAGTTCGCGCGCGATATACAATCCCAGGCCCGTCCCGCCCGCATCCGTGGTGAAGAACGGCTCGAACAGCTTCTGCGCGGCGTCGGCACTGACCCCGTTGCCATCGTCCGCTATCTCCAGCACCGTTCTGCCGCCGGCGGCGACCGAAGCGCGCAGGCGCACACTGCCCGCTCGTTTCTGGCTATAACGCAGGGCGTTGCGGCACAGGTTCCATAACACCTGCTCGAAATGGCCGGGGTCGAACCGGACCGCGCACGCCGGATCGATACTCAGGGCGAACAACTCGCGCGGCACCTGCTCCACCTGGCTCAGGTTATCGATGAACGCCTCAAGCCGCCCGGACAACCCGAACACCTCCGCCCGCACCCGGTCGCGGCGGTTGACCTGCATCACGTCCTGCACGATGCGATCCAGACGTCTGGTGTTGTCCAGGATGATCTGGAACAGTCGTTCCTGCGCCGGGTCGCTTCCCTGCTCCCTCAGCAACTCGGTGGCATAACTGATGGAGGACAAAGGGTTGCGCACCTCGTGCGCGATGTTCGCGGTCAGCCTTCCCAGCGCCGCCAGCTTGACCTGCTGTGCCTGCGCCTGCATGCGCTGCATGTCCTCCAGCACCACCACTGCGCCCCAGAAACCCTGGCGCTGCACCGGCAAGAAGCGCACGAGCACCGGATGATTGGTGCCTGGCAGGCGCAATATCTCGTGCCCCAATTCCTTGTTCTGGCGCCAGGCGGCGAACATCGCCTCCAGCAGCGGGGAACACTCCGCCAATTGCCGGCCCGCCCCGGGGGCGAATGTGTAGCCCAGCAATTTTTCCGCGCTCGGATTGAACTGGCGTACCATGCCGCGCTCGTCCACCACCAGCACGCCGTCCGGCATGTCCTGGATCATCAGCCGGTTCGCTTCGGCCATATTGGACAGATCCACTCCGCGCAGGAACGCCAGTTTCTCGCTGGCAATGGCATATTTGGACAAGGTATGCGCCAGCCACGCCAGCGCAAAATAGGAGGCGCTCAGAATGCCTGCTTGCAGGAACTGCGCCACGCTGGCATCGGTGGTCAACACCGCATAGCCATGCCCCAGCAGCATGGCGATGCTGGCCAGCGCCGCATACAGCAGGGTGATGCGGCCGCGGCTGACCATGCCGGCCAACGCCAGCGACACCAGCAGCAGCATGCCGAGATTGCTCTGGATGCCGCCGCCGTAGTAGGTCAGAGACGTCACGGCCGCGATATCCGTACAGATCTGGAAAGCCAGCTGCAAGGTGGCGCGCGGCTTGCGCAGACTGACCGCCACCACCGAGACCAGCACCAGCAGGGTATAGACAGCGGCAACCCAGAAGAACAGCGTCCGGTTATATGCGTTCCGCGCAAACATCTCGCCGAACAACGTCGGCACGAGCAGCATCAAGCCGCCCAGGATCAACCGGTAGAGATTGAAGAAAGCGATGGGGCGCCACAGACTTTCCTGCGACAACGGCGCTGCCGTCTGCCAGGAAGGGAATGAACCGGTGAGGGATAGCCTATCCCGCATCGTACCTACTTGGAGTCGGGTTCGCGACGATGCGCATCACAGCAATAGAACTTGCCGTCCGCCAAAATGCTTTCGCTCTTGGGCAAATGCACGCCGCACCGGGCGCAACGCACCATCTCCTCTGCCGGAGCGGATACATCGTCCTGCCTGGGCGCCCCTCTGCGCAGGGATCTCAGCAGCAGATAGACAACCACGATGATGGCCAGCAGAAAAAGTAAGCGGCTCATGCGCCTGCCCCACAGAATGCCGCACACTGGCGGCTAAAGAATTGGTCGGGGTGAGAGGATTCGAACCTCCGACTCCTGCGTCCCGAACGCAGTACTCTACCAGGCTGAGCTACACCCCGAATCGATGAAACGATGGAACTAAAATTGCCGCGTGGCGGCAAAGTTTGATAATTCTAACAGACACTGCTTGTATTTAGAATCGCTAAGTGAAGAAATCGCCGCGCGCGCCGCCTCGGCCTCGCGCAAAGCCTGTTGGCGCGTGAACTCCAGCGCGCCCGTGTCACGGATGATCGCCAGCACCTCGGCGAACTTGCCCACATCGCCCTGCTCGATCGCGCCCCGCACCACGGCTGCCTGCTCGCTGCTGCCGTGCTGCATGGCATAGATCAGAGGCAGCGTCGGCTTGCCTTCGGCCAGGTCGTCGCCGAGGTGCTTGCCGGTCTGTGCCTCATCGGCGGAGTAGTCCAGCACATCGTCGACCAACTGGAACGCGGTGCCAAGATGCATGCCGTATTTCGCCGCCGCTTCTTCGTCGGCGGCAGAAGCCTTGCCGAGAATGGCACCGAGGCGCATCGCGGCCTCGAACAGCTTTGCCGTCTTGTAGTGGATGACGCGCATGTAGCTTGGGATGTCGACGCCCGCGTCGTGGCAGTTGAGCAACTGCAGCACCTCGCCCTCGGCGATCACGTTGGTGGCGTCGGCCAGAGTCTGCATCACGCGCATCTCGCCCACTTCGACCATCATCTGGAAGGCGCGCGAATACAGGAAATCGCCAACCAGCACGCTTGCGGCGTTGCCGAACAGCGCATTCGCCGTTTCACGCCCGCGCCGCAATTCCGACTCGTCCACCACGTCGTCATGCAGCAGGGTCGCGGTATGGATGAACTCCACCACCGCCGCCAGTTCGTGGTGGCGCTTGCCCGCATAGCCGAAGGCCTGCGCCGACAACAGCACCAGCGCCGGGCGCAGGCGCTTGCCACCGCTGTTGATGATGTATTCGCCGACCTGATTGACCAGCGCCACTTCGGAATGCAGGCGGGTGCGGATCACCGCGTCGACTGCCGCCATGTCCGCCGCGAGCAACTGCTTGATTTTTTCCAAGGGTCTTTCCTATCCTGAATGGGGTGCCACTGCCTGGCGCGCGCCGCGCGCCCTTCAAAGCGGCGCGCATTGTCGCACAAAGCCGCGCTACCTGATAAGCACCTCGCGCCGACGCAGATACAGGCCCAGCCCCACACCGACCACAGACAGCGCGACCACATAGTGTGCCGGTGCCAGCGCGTCCAGGGGCAGCAATCGGCTCACCAGCACCGGGGTCAGGCCGCCGAACACGGCGTAGGCCACGTTATAGGAGAACGACAGGCCGGAGAAACGCACCACGGGCGGGAACGCCTGCACCGCCGCACTTGGCACCACACCGATCACCCCGACGAAGAATCCGCACAGGGCATACCATATATATATCTCGCCGGCCGCCACGCCCAGTCGCTGATAGAGCAGCCACGAACTCGCGCCCAAGGCGACACAACCGAGCGCCAGCACGCGCCCCGCGCCGAAGCGGTCCGCCAGCGCGCCGAACACGATACAGCCCATGCTCAGGAACAGGGTCGCGACGCTGTTCGCCTGCAACGCGGTCACTGCGGGGATCGCGTACAGCTTCTGCACCAAGGTCGGCGTCATCAGTATCATCACCACCACGGCAGCAGAGAGCAGCCAGGTCAGCAGCATGGTCAACACGATGGCGGGTCGATGTTCGCGCACCACCGTTTTCAGCGGCAGCTCGTCCGCCAGCTGCTGGCGTGCCTGCATCTCCCGGAACACCGGTGTCTCGTGCAGGTACTGGCGCAGCCACACCGACACCAATCCGAACACGCCGCCGAGGATGAACGGCAGACGCCAGCCCTCCGCCAGCAGGCCGGCGGGGTCATAGGCGCGGTTCACCGCGGTCGCCACCAGCGAGCCGAGCAGGATGCCGCCGGTCAGCCCCGCCGTCAGCGTGCCGCAGGCGAAGCCGACATGGCGCTGCGGCACATGCTCGGCGACGAACACCCAGGCGCCCGGCACTTCGCCGCCGATGGCCGCGCCCTGCAGCACGCGCAAGGCCAGCAGCAGCAACGGCGCCCAGATGCCGATCGCCGCATAGGTCGGCAACAGGCCGATGGCCAGCGTCGGAACTGCCATCAGCAGGATGCTCAGCATGAACATGCGCTTGCGCCCGAACAGGTCGCCGAAATGCGCCATGACTATCCCGCCCAATGGGCGCGCCAGATAGCCGACCGCGAAGATGCCGAAGGTCTGCGTCTGGCGCAGCCATTCCGGCATGTCGGGCGGGAAGAACAGTTGTGCGATAGTCGCCGCGAAGAACACGAAGATGATGAAATCGTAGAACTCCAGCGTGCCGCCCAGGGCGGCCAGCGTCAGCGTACGGTAGTCGTCGCGCTTCAGGCTAGGCATGTGCCCTCCCTCCCCATCGCGCCAGCCAGGACCTCAGCTGCGCCGCAAGGGCATAGATCGCCAGCCACGGATCGAGCAGGTAGTCCCAGAGGTTGGGGGACTCGTACCAACCGACGCTCCATGCCGCCACCGCCAGGGCGATGCATAACGCCAGCAATGTCGAGTAGCGCAGGCTGGCCCAGACCGCCAACGCCAGCAGCGCCATCATGAACCACGGATCGCCATAGCCCAGGCGATAAGGATCGAACATGCCGAAGCCCAACGCCAGCGGATAGAACAGGGCCGCGGCAATCGCGATGGCTTGCAGGGTCCGCTGCCGATTCACCACCTCGACCAGCACATGGCCGGACCATGCGCGAACCAGCGCCAGCGCCAGCAAGGCCAGCGTGGCGATGCTCAGGTCGCCGGTGATGCCGCGCACGAAGCCGACCGGCGACACGCCCCACAGCGGAATCGACAGCACGATGATCGCCACCGCCAGCAGCCCGGCCCGCCTGGACCACGGCCATGCCTGCACCTGCGCCAATCTGGAAAGCAGCGTGACGGTGACGAGCAAGATACCGGACAGGCCGGCCAGATCAGTGTCCAGCGGCATTTGACTCCCCCTTCAAGCGCCGCCGCAGCCAGGCCTGATCGAACGTGACGTGTTTGATGAACACCCGGTTCCAGGTGTAGGCGAGATGCAAGTCGCCGTTGCGGGCCTGGATCAGGTAGGGATAGGAGAATTCGAAACCGCAGCCGCCGTCCGCCTGCACCCTGGCCATGGCGGAGTCCACGTATTCGCCCAGCGTCGTGGCGGGCGCATGCGCGAGGCGCGCATCGGAATTCTGCAGCAGCCCTTGCACGATATGCACGCATTGCCGCTCACCCAGCTGCTTGTCGCGCAACACGCGCATCTCCTCCAGCCGATGCAGTTCTTTCCAACTGGCCCCGCCGTCCGCCGACGACACCAGCGACAGGCTGTCGCGCCCCTGTTCCTGATGATTCAAGACCGCCAGCAAGCGCCCGTCCGCCAACACCACGGCCGACAGCGCCGCATCGGGATTGGGCAGGGACGATCTCGCCGCCGCACTCCAGTGCCGTCCGCCGTCTTCGGTCGACAGACTGCGCGCCTGATGCGGGTTGTCCCTGCCGGAATAGCGCGTCAGCACCAGCGCCTCGTTCGGACTCTTCACCAGCACCACCGGCTGCAGCGTACCCTGGCCGGCGCGCGCCAGACGCTGCTTGTCGATGACTCCGCCTGCCGCGTCCAGATGCAGCACCTCGGCGAATTTGCTAATGAACTCGTGATACACCGGCAAGCCCATCGTGCCATCCGCGTACAGGAACGGCGTGCCCTTCACCAGCGTGCTGATGTTGATGAACGGCGACGTGATCAGGCGGCGCGGCGCGCTCCAGCTCTCGCCTTCATCAGTCGATCTCATCACGGTGATGGAACTGCCCGCCCAACCGCCCAGCGACACCGTCACGTAGAACAGGTGCAGTGAGCCATCCGCCGCGCGCCCCACCACGGGATTGCCGAGCTTGGCGACATAGCGATGCAATGCGCGCTGCGTATCGGCACGGCTGGTGACGACACGCTCGGCACTCCACTCGCAGCGTTGCGGGTCGAACAGCGCACTGTTGATGGTCACATCGGATGCGCCCTCGCGGCTGCCGGAGAACCAGAACGCAGCAATGCGACCATCCTTGAGTTCGATGAGTGAAGAAGCATGGGTCTGTGCGTGCAAGCGGGAGGATGCGAGATGGCTCGCATAGCGGCCGTGCGCGGCGCGCTGCTTCTCGGCCATGAGTTCGCGGTATTGCTTGCGGGTCAGCGGTTTCTTTGCCACCGCCACTGGTTGTGCGGGTGCGGCTTCCGGCACGGAGACGCGAAAACCGAACGCGGGCGCAGGCTGCTGCCAGGCCTTGTGCAGACCGAGGCCGAAGGCCAGTAGCACGGCGGCCAGTGCCAGATAGCGCGTCAGCATGCCGCCCCCGTCATCGGCATTCGCTCCGGTTCTTTGCGGGCGGGGTCAGCGACTTGGCGGTGGATTCGA
Source organism: Sideroxyarcus sp. (assembly GCA_052039615.1). Classification (GTDB taxonomy): domain Bacteria; phylum Pseudomonadota; class Gammaproteobacteria; order Burkholderiales; family Gallionellaceae; genus Sideroxyarcus. The sequence goes on from JBQGEN010000475.1 coordinate 6,656, forward strand.
TCAGCACTTCCTTGACGAACAGATGCTCGAACACCTTGCCCTCCAGCAGCATCTGCTTGATCTCCGGCGCATACTGGCGACCGTTGATCTCCAGCCGCTCGCCAATCACCTTGCATTCCGCGCAGGGCTGCTCCTGGAAACCCATGCGCGCGGCGAACACGCGGAAGCGCTTCGCCAGCGATTCGGCGTTCACGCCCTCGAGGTCGTCGTAATAGCCCAGCACGTTCGCGCCCGGCAGCAGGAAGCGGTGTCCTTCATCCTTGGCGATGAACTTGTTGCACGGCACCCACACATCCTTGCCCGCCAGCGACTGCTGCACCTCGGCGCTGAAGTTGCCGCGCTCGCCGTCGAACGGATGCAGGAAGGAAGCCAGCGTGAGATAGGTCAGCAGCATCACCCCGTTCACCAGCAGCCGGGTGTAGCGCGCGACGAAGATCGCGACCAGCAGCAGCGCCGTGGTCACCGTCAGCAGCGACCAGTAGCTCCAGTCGTACAGCGCGCCGCCGCTCTCGTCCTGCAAGCGCAGCGACATGCGCACCAACAGCGCCAGCACCAGCCCCACCATCAGCAGCGCACCGACGAACCACTTGCGGTCGATGCGATCCCAGTAGAACGCCATCAGCACCGCCAAAGCAGGCATCGCCTCCAGCAGGTAGCGGGCCGAGCGCTGGCTGGCCAGGCTGAACATGAAGAACAGCGCCGCCATCCAGATCCACAGATACTTTTCGGCATCGGTGGTCTGCTTGCGCTGGCGGAACGCCGTCCACATCAGGCCGAGCACCGGCAACCCCAGCAGGCCGGCGTTCTGCGCATAGCCCAGCGACAGGCTCCAGATGCTGCTCGGCCCCCATAGCATGGTGCCGAGATAGTTGCCGCTCTGCACCTTGCCCATGTTCTCCTTCCAGAAGAACTCGTTCCACAGCCCCACCGTGTCCGGTTCCAGCAGGAACCACAGGCCGAACACCAGCAGGCCGATCACGCCGGTGATCACCGGCTTCCACGAATCGCGCAACAGGAACTCGCGCCAGCGGTACTGGCGATGGTGCAGATACCACCAGGTCAGGCCGAGGCCGACCGGCAGCACGAAGAAGAACGATTTATAGAGCAGACCCACACCAGTGAGCAGGCCCATCGCCACGGGGATCCAGAAACGCGACTCGAAGGTGAACGGTCGCCAATATAGGAGAGTGAAGAACGGCAGGAACAGCCAGAACACAATGCCGGGATCGGTCAGATAGGGGCGGCCGAAGCGGTAGGTGCTGAAGAAGGCGAGGAAGGTGAGCAGCGCGACGAAGCCGGTCTCGGTCTTGCCGGTCAGCCGCTTCGCCAGCAGGAACACCAGCAGCGAGGTGAGCAGGGTGTAGATCACGCTGGGATAGCGCAGATGCCACAGATCCCACTGCTGACCCCAGTCCGTCGCCACGATGGCATGCCAGAACATCATCGGCGGCTTGAAGTTGCGCCCGTAGTCAAGCTCGGATTGCAGCGGCAGCCAGTGGCCGCTGTCCGCGGTCATGCGCGCGACGTGGACGTACAGGTATTCGTCGCTATTCTTGGGGATATGCTGGCTGCCCAGGCCGTAGAAATAGACGAACACGGCGAGCAGGCTCGCCAGGATGAACCAGGCCAGACGCGAACGTGCGGAGGGGTTTCGATTGGG
>JBQGEN010000476.1:0-11575 GCA_052039615.1 Sideroxyarcus sp.
GCCGGAGTTCAATAATGCGCGGGCCGCTCGTTTGCGGCCGGACCTTCACTGCCATCCCTGGATAGCGAACGCACCCGGCTCGCGAGTTCCTTGCAGAACATTTCCAGTTGTTCCAGTCTCTGCTGCTGCTGAAAGACCGTCTTGTTCAGTTCCTCGATATGGTCTTCCTGAAAAGCGATCTTGGTTTCGATGTCGATCAGGCGTTGTTCATTCATGGCGGGCATCCGGCGATAGCGTGGGTGCGCATTCTAGCGCGGCGGCGCTCCTGTCCTGCGGCGAATAGCGGCGACGCGGTGCGCCGCCAATTTCGGTATGATTGCGGCGCCACGCGATCACTACACCGCCAATCGAATCATGCCACCCGCGCAATACATGCCAGCCCGTGCGCTCGCCGCTTTTCTCAGACGCGGCGGCGTGATCGCTTATCCCACCGAGTCGTGCTACGGCCTAGGCTGCGATCCGCGCAATCGCAAGGCGGTGCAGCGCATCCTCAAGCTGAAGCGGCGGCCGCAGCGCAAGGGCCTGATCCTGATCGCGTCCCGCTATCGTCAGGTGGCGTCGTACATCCGGCCGCTGATGCCGGCCGAGCAGGCGCGACTGCAGCAGGACGGCGCGCAGGCGGTGACCTACCTGATGCCGGCGAAGCCTTCGTGTCCGCGCTGGCTGCGGGGCGAGCATGCAACGCTGGCGGTGCGGCTGACGGCGCATCCGTTCGCGTGGGCGCTGTGCCGCGGCGTGGACAGCGCGCTGGTCTCGACCAGCGCGAACCGCAGCGGCATGCGCCCGGCCCGGACCTACGCCGAGTGCAGGCGAATGTTCGGTGATCGCGTGTGGGTATTGCGCGGTCGCGTGGGCAAACGCAAGCGTCCTTCGACGATACGGGCGTGGGCCGGTGATAGAATCGTGCGCCAATAATCAGTGCGTCGCCCCTGCATGAGGCGCGCCAAAAACCACTCCCCTCTCCCTTGAAGGGAGAGGGTTAGGGAGAGGGTAGTATCCAAGCACCCTCTCCCCCACCCCTCTCCCGCAAGCGGGCGAGGGGAGCCAACATCGGAGAGAACATGGATAGCGCCGCCGTAAAGACCTACCTGCTGGATCTGCAGAAACGCATCGTCGACCGTCTGGAGCAAGTGGACGGCAAGAAATTCCTGCGCGACAAATGGGAGCGTGCGAGCGGCAGCGGCGGCATCGGCAAGGGCGAAGGCATCAGCTGCATCATCGAGGAAGGCAACGTGCTGGAGCGCGGCGGCGTGGCGTTCTCGCATGTGCAGGGCGACAAGATGCCCGCTTCGGCCACCGCACACCGCCCGGAGCTGGCCGGCTGCAGCTGGGAGGCGATGGGCGTGTCGCTGGTGATGCACCCGCGCAATCCCTATGCGCCGACCTCGCACGCCAACGTGCGCATGTTCATGGCGCACAAGCCGGACGGCAGCAAAGTGTTCTGGTTCGGCGGCGGCATGGACCTCACGCCGTATTACGGCTTCGAGGAAGACGCCAAACACTTCCATCAGATCTGCAAGAACTCGCTGGCGCCGTTCGATCCGGCGCTGCATCCAAAATTCAAGAAATGGTGCGACGATTATTTCTACCTGCCGCATCGCGAAGAGCCGCGCGGCGTTGGTGGCATCTTCTTCGATGACTTGAGCGAACCGGATTTCGATACCTGCTTCGCCATCCAGCAAAGCGTGGGCGACCACTACCTGTCGGCCTATGTGCCCATCCTGGAGAAGCGCAAGGACACGCCGTACGGCGAACGCGAGCGCGACTTCCAGCTCTACCGTCGCGGCCGCTATGTCGAGTTCAACCTGGTCGTCGATCGCGGCACCATCTTCGGCCTGCAGTCGAAGGGCCGCACCGAATCCATCCTGCTGTCCATGCCGCCGCTGGTGAAATGGCGCTACGACTGGCACCCGGAGAAGGGGACGCCGGAAGCAGAGTTGTACGACAAATATCTCGTGCCCAAAGACTGGGTGTAAGAAAAGACAAAGCCCGCGAAAGCGGGCTTTTGTTATTGAGCGGCTGCTATTAACCCGTAATGGCCGCACGGTTCGCAGAAGTGTGGAATAGAAAGATGTTGGACCAAACGCGTCTAGTGGGTGACTCTGGCAGTGAAAACGTATTGGTCTCGTTTCGCATCAACGAAACCTCCCGCGATTTTTGTCCCATCCGCTGAAATCCGTATCACTGTAGGCACTCCGTCAATTCCAGATAGCTTTTGCATTTGTCCATTTCTTGATTGGACGAAACCATATCTGTCCTCGTAAAACGCAACAATGAATCCAATCGTGAGCCTTCCAAAACCGACAACCACTTCCCCATCATTTGAGACTCCAGTGGCGAACGCATCATGACCTGAATGAAAGGCACCTAAGTCCCTTATTCCATTAATCTTGGAGTAAGAAAATGCATGTGCGCTGATGGATCGAACGGCCTTATTGCTATTAGTACCAACATCGACATGTCCGACTATCTGTGATCCATCTGGTGAAACTCCAAGTGGCAAGGTGGAATCACCGTTAAGTAGTCCGAGATCTTCGAATCCGCCTGACTGGGAATACCTGAATGCGCGATACGGCAATGGATATCCCGTCCGCGAATTACGGAAACTACCAACAATCACAGATCCATCGGAAGAAACGCCACCTATCGTAATTGACGGTTTGCCCATTGTGCCTAGGTGTTGTACTCCTTGAGACTTCGCGAGACGGAAGACATGGCTCCCCTCGTCCTGGACGTAGTAACTTCCCCATATCACGAAGCCATCACCAGAAATTTTCAATTCATTGATGGCCTTACCTTCAAGGCCATCAAGAATCTCGAAGCCAGCATCCTTGGAGTAACGAAAACCCCGCCATTCATTAGGGGAGGCTGAGTTCGAACACTTGCCGACTACTACCAATCCATCATTAGAGACGTCATCGACTTGGACAGTGTGCCCCGTACTGCAGTACCCGGATGCCTTGGCTATCGATGATATGTTTGTCGTCTGTAAGCTTTCAAGGTGGGACTCCATACCGCAACCCGTGAGTAGCGTGGATGCTAAGACTGGAAAGTACAGCGCGTAACGAAGCAAGCGATTCTCCACTGTTTAACCGATGTCTGCTTTCGGTAACCATCTAGCGATTTCCGCTACTGGCCGGTTTCGGCCGTTCGATTATCAATATAACAAACTTCGCAGGTCATCCCGATTTCCGCAGCACGATTGCGCGGAACCAACCGCCGGCGAGCGCTGGCTCGTCGCTGACTACTTCCAGTTCCGGTGCGGCGCGCAGTACTTCCTCGAACACCACATCCATGCGCGTGGCCAAGCGGCGGGTGATGCAGTTGAGCAGGCGGCGCAGCGGCGCGTGCTGCCGCGGATGCAGGAACTTGTCGAGCAGGATGATGGTGCTGCCGGGCTTCAGTACGCGCGTGGCCTCGCTCAGGCAGCGCTGCGGCTCCGGCACCACCGCCAGGATGAGGTGCAGCACCACATGATCGAAAGTGCTGTCGGCGAAGGGCAACGCCATGCTGTCACCCAGCACGAAATCCACCTGCAGGCCGGCCGCACGTTGCCGGGCATGCGCCATCATCGCTGTGTTGAAATCGAGCGCGGCGTAGCGGTGCAGCGCAGGCAGCAAGGGCAGGTCGAGGCCGGTGCCTATGCCGCTGACCAGCACGCGCCTCGGTGCATCCGTCGGCAAGGCGGCCAGCGACCGCTTACGCGCCGCGCGCATCGCGCGCTCGACGGTCAGGTCGTAGATCGGCGCATAGAGGCTGTAGCTCAAGCGCAGCAGCGGGTTCTGGCGGTATGGTTGTTCGTGCAGGGTCATGGCAGATGCTGGATGCCGGTGATCTTGGCCTGAGCCACGGCCTGTGCGAGCGCTTCAATGGCCTGGGGGCGCGCGAAGCTCTTGCGCCACGCCAGCGCGATGCGGCGCGACGGTGCCGGCCGGGTGAAGGGGATGACGCTCAGCAGTTTGCTGCGATAGCGCGCGCTGTTGGCCGAGGCCGGCAGCACCGTGATGCCGAGGCCGGAGGCGACCATGTTACGGATGGTTTCCAGCGAGGTGCCCTGCTGGATCTCGGCGCCCTTGCGGCTGAGGTCGGCGCAGGCCTCAGCCACCTGGTTGCTGAAGCAGTGTCCCGAGTTCAGCAGCAGCACCTTTTCCCCCGCGAGTTCCGTCGCCTTGATGCTGCGCCGCTCCGCCCAGCGATGCTCGCTGTTCACCACCACTTCGAAGGGCTCGTCGTACAGGGCATGGGTGAGGATGCCGGCGTCGCCGAACGGCAGCGCGATGACGATGACGTCGAGCTTGCCGTTGCGCAGCAGCACATCCAGGTTCGCGGTGATGTTCTCCTCCAGTTCCAGCGCCATGTGCGGCGCGACCTTCTTCAGCGCGGGGATGAGGTCGGGCAGCAGATAGGGGCCGACGCTGTGGATGACGCCGACGCGCAGCGGCGCGGCGAGCTGGTTGCCCCCCTGCGCGGCGATCGCGCGGATGCGTTCCGCTTCCTCCAGCACGCGCTGCGCCTGCTCGACGATGGCACTGCCGACGGGCGTGACGCTGATCTCGTTCTTGCCGCGCTCGAAGATCCTGATGCCGAGATCCTCTTCCAGTTTCTGGATCGCCAGCGACAGTGCGGGCTGGCTGATGAAAGCCTTTTCCGCGGCACGGCGGAAGTTGCGCTCCTGCGCCACGGCGACGATATAGCGGAGTTCATTCAGGGTCATGACGCTCTCCTTGTGGTCGTCATTCCCGACTGCACGGGAATCACGGGATCGGCGATTTGCATAATAAATCACTACGGCCAATTAATTCAATTGGATTGCATGACGCGCAAAGCCTACATTGCGCCCGTGGACAAACCGCCACCCCGAAGTTTCACCGTGTACAACCCAACCAAGGAGAACGACCATGCAACTGAAAGGATCGAAGACCGAGAAGCACCTGAAGGACGCCTTTGCCGGCGAGTCCCAGGCCAACCGCCGCTACCTGTATTTCGCGAACAAGGCCGATGTCGAGGGCTATGCGGATGTCGCGGCGCTGTTTCGCTCCACCGCGGAAGGCGAGACCGGCCATGCGCACGGTCACCTGGAATACCTGGAGCAGTGCGGCGATCCCGCCACCGGCCTGCCCTTCGGCGGCACCAGGGACAACCTGAAGTCCGCCGTCGCCGGCGAGACACACGAGTACACCGACATGTATCCGGGCATGGCCAAGGACGCGCGCGCGGAAGGTTTCGACGAGATCGCCGACTGGTTCGAGACGCTGGCCAAGGCCGAGCGCTCGCACGCCAACCGCTCCCAGAAGGCGCTGGGCGAGCTGGGCTGATGGCGTATTGATCCGGTATGAACAAGTCATGAGGCCGTTCGTGTTGAGCTTGTCGAAACATGAATGGCCTCATGGCCTTCGACAGGCTCAGGCCGAACGGAGTAGAAACTTATTCGCGCCGGATTCTTTGTGAACGTATTACAAGAGGTACGAGACATGGCCGACACACCGCGCGAAGGTAATCTGAAAGCCCCCATCCGCCATGCGCTGGATTGGCAGAACCCGGATTTCTACAACGAGGAATCGCTGCACACGGAGATGGAGCGGGTGTTCGACATCTGCCACGGCTGCCGCCGCTGCGTCAGCCTGTGCCAGTCGTTCCCGACGCTGTTCGACCTGATCGACGCCTCCGCATCGATGGAGGTGGACGGCGTCAGCAAGGACGATTACGGCAAGGTGGTCGACCACTGCTATCTGTGCGACCTGTGTTACATGACCAAGTGTCCCTACGTGCCGCCGCACGAGTGGAACCTCGATTTCCCGCACCTGATGCTGCGCGCCAAAGCCGTGCACTACAAGAACCACGGCGCCAAGCTGCGCGACCGCGTGCTCACCAGCACCGACATGGTCGGCCGTCTGGCCGGCATTCCGGTGGTGGCGCAGGTGGTCAATGCCGTGAACAAGGTCGGTCCGGCGCGCAAGGTGCTGGAAGCCGTGGCCGAGGTGCACAGCGAAGCCTGGCTGCCGGAATTCTCCAGCAAGCCGTTGCGCGGTCGCCTGCAAAAACTCGCGCCGGATACGGCGGGCGAGCCCGCCGGGCGCACGCGCGGCAAGGTCGCGCTGTTCGCCACCTGCTACATGAACCGCAACGAGCCCGGCCCCGGCGAGGACATGGTCGCGGTGTTCGAGCACAACGGCATCCCGGTGACGCTGGCCGAAAAGGAGCGCTGCTGCGGCATGCCCAAGCTGGAACTGGGCGACCTCGACGCGGTGCGCGAGGCCAAGGAGGCCAATATCCCGCAACTGGCAAAGCTGGTCGATGCCGGCTGGGACCTCACTGCGCTTGTGCCTTCCTGCGTGCTGATGTTCAAGCAGGAACTGCCGCTGATGTTCCCGGACGATCCGGAGGTGATGAAAGTGAAGAACGCCTTCTACGACCCGTTCGAATACCTGATGCTGCGCCACAAGGAGGGTAAGCTGAACACCGATTTCAAGGCGGAACTTGGCAAGGTGTCCTACCACGCTGCCTGCCACCAGCGCGTGCAGAACATCGGCCCCAAGACGCGCGAGATGCTGGCGCTGATCCCCGGCACAGAGGTGGACATCATCGAGCGATGCTCCGGGCACGACGGCACCTACGCCGTGAAGAAGGAGTTCCACCAGTACGCGATGAAGATCGTCAAGCCGGTGGTGAGCCGGGTGAACCAGAACCAGCCCGACCACTACGGCAGCGATTGCGCCATGGCCGGACACCACATAGCCCATGCCCGCGCCGACGGCACCGCGCCGGAGCACCCGATCACGCTGGTGCGCAAGGCCTACGACATCTAAGGAGAGACGACATGCTGACCCACGACCAACTCTACAGCCTCGAACAATACGCCCGCGTGCGCCCGGAGTTCCGCGCCAGGGTCATGGCGCACAAGAAGCGCCGCACGGTGCAACTGGGCGACCACGTCACGCTGCTGTTCGAGGACGCGCTGACCATGCAGTACCAGGTGCAGGAGATGCTGCGCCTCGAACGCATGTTCGAGCCGGAACCGATCCAGCAAGAGCTCGACGTCTACAACCCGCTGATCCCGGACGGCAGCAACTGGAAGGCGACGATGATGATCGAATACTCCGACGTCGCCGAGCGCCAACGCAAGCTGGCCGAATTGACCGGCATCGAGGATCGCGTGTGGGTGCAGGTGAAGGGTTTCGCACCGGTCTGCGCCATCGCCGACGAAGACCTGGAGCGCGCCACCGAAGACAAGACCTCCGCCGTGCATTTCCTGCGCTTCGAGCTGAGTGCGCCGATGATCGCCGCGCTGAAACAGGGCGCCGGCTTAAGCGCCGGCGTCGATCACTCGCGCTACAGCGCGCTGGTCTCGCCGGTGCCGCCCGCAGTGCGCGCCGAGTTGGTGCGCGACCTGCAGGACTGAGGTGCGCACTGCATTGCACAAGCCAAAAGTATGCGCGAAACTGAGACTACGGGGGTGAGTTTGCGGGTGAGCGGAACGAGGTGACGAGGAGGTTTGCGGTGCAGGACCGTGGCTGGGCAGAGAATCCGCATCCGCCTTGCTTATTTACACATGAGGTGCGACATGGATGCTGCGCTGCATATTGGTGAACCCTGGATGTGGGCGGCCTTCATCGGTTTTGTTCTGGCAATGCTTGCCGTCGATTTGTTTCTGGTTGGCGGTAACAAGGCGCATAGGGTCAGTTTCAAGGAAGCCGCGGCGTGGTCACTTGTATGGTTCACGCTGGCCATGTCGTTCAACTTCGGGTTGTGGCGCTATCTCAATGGTGTATATGGTAGCGAAGTGGCCGACATCAAGGCGATGGAGTTTCTGACCGGCTACCTCATCGAGAAATCGCTCGCGGTCGACAATATCTTCGTATTCCTGATGATCTTCACGTTTTTCGCCGTGCCGCTCGAAATTCAGCGGCGTGTGCTGATTTACGGCGTGATCGGTGCGATCGGGTTGCGCGCCATCATGATCGTGGCGGGCGCCTGGCTAGTGCAGGAGTTCCACTGGATACTGTATCTGTTTGGCGCTTTCCTGGTCATCACCGGTATCAAAATGCTGATGTTTGCCGAGGCAGAACCCGACCTTGGCAAGAATCCGCTGCTCAACTGGGTCAAGCGTCATCTGCGGCTGACGCGAGATTATCGCGGCGAAAAGTTCTGGGTGCGTGAAAGCGGCGTGCGAATGTTCACGCCGCTGTTCCTGGTGCTCGTCATGATTGAATTGTCCGACCTGATATTTGCGGTCGACTCGATACCGGCGATCTTCGCCATCACCACCGATCCGTTCATCGTCTTTACTTCCAATATCTTCGCCATTCTGGGTCTGCGCGCGATGTATTTCATGCTGGCCGGTATGGCGGAGCGTTTCCATCTGCTGAAATACGGCTTGGCCATGGTGCTGGTGTTTGTGGGGAGCAAGATGCTGATCGTCGATTTTTACAGGATCCCCGTGGGGCTATCGTTGGGCATCGTCGGCATCATCATCGCCACCTTCATGTTTGCCAGCCTGTGGGTGACTCGCAACAAGCTAAACCGATGAGGTAAATGCAGATGGATTGAGCAAGGCAATCCCCATCCGCGATGACGCTCAAATGCGAAACAAATAGTCCGAAGCGATGCCGGCAAAGACAGCCGCCCCGAACCAGTTGTTGTGCAGAAAGGCCGCGAAGCATTTTTCGCGGCTGCGGTCCTTGATGAGGATGTAGTGATAGAGCGAGATGCCCTGTGCGGCGATCAAGCCCATGAAGTAGACCGGTCCCAGGCCCGCCATCATTCCCGCCATTGCCAGCAATACCAGCGTGATGGCGTAGCAGGCCATCACCGCCGCCACATCGTACTTGCCGAAGAACAGCGCAGAGGAATGGATGCCGAGATGGATGTCGTCGTCGCGGTCCACCATTGCGTATTCGGTGTCATACGCGATCGCCCAGAACACGTTCGCGAGCAGCAGCACCCAGGCTACCGGCGGCACGTGGCCAAGCTGTGCGGCGAAGGCCATCGGGATGCCGAAGCCGAAGGCGATGCCCAGGTAGGCTTGCGGGATGGCGAAGAAGCGTTTGGTGAACGGGTAGCTGGCGGCGAGGAACGCGGCGGGGAAGGCGAGCAGCCAGGTAAGCGGGTTCAGCGGCAGGATGAGCGCGAACGAGACGAGCGCCAGCACGACGGCTAGCCACACTGTTTCGCGCTCGCTGACCTTGCCGCTGGTGAGCGGGCGCTCCTGCGTGCGCTTCACATGCTTGTCGATGTGGCGGTCGGCGTAGTCGTTCACGGCGCAACCGGAAGAGCGCATCAGCACCGTGCCGAGCACGAAGATGAAGACGATGAGCCAGGAAGGATGGCCGTTGCCGGCGATCCACACGCCCCACAGCGTGGGCCACAGCAGCAGCAGGATGCCGATGGGGCGGTCGAGGCGGGTGAGCTGGATGTAGAGGCGCAGGCGTTCGGGAATTTTCATGGAGTGGATTTTACGCCAACTCCCTCTCCCCCAGCCCCTCTCCCGCAAGCGGGAGAGGGGCTGGGGGAGAGGGTCACGTCCTCAGATAATCCGGCTCGTTCGCCATCCATCTCTGCAAATGCGCCTGCGCCGCTTCGGGGAAATCGCGCAGCATCTCGTCGGCGATGTCGCGCGCTTTATCCAGCAGTTTGTCATCCTCGCCCAGGTCGGCGAAGCGCAGCATCGGCACGCCGCTTTGGCGCGCGCCGAGCAGTTCGCCGGGGCCGCGCAGGCGCAGGTCCTGCTGCGCGATCTCGAAGCCGTCGGTGTTCTCGTAAACGATCTTGAGCCTTGCGCGCGCCAGTTCCGACAGCGGTTGCTGGAACAGCAGTACGCACATGCTCTCGGCGGCACCGCGCCCCACGCGTCCGCGCAGCTGGTGCAGCTGCGCCAGCCCCATGCGTTCAGCGTGGTCGATCACCATCAGGCTGGCGTTGGGCACGTCCACGCCGACTTCGATGACGGTGGTGGCGACCAGCAGCTGCAGCTCGCCCGCCTTGAACGCGGCCATGGTTTCGGCCTTCTCGGCGCTGCTCAGCTTGCCGTGGGCGAGGCCGATGCGCAGTTCGGGGAATATCTGGGTGAGCGTGGCGTGGGTCTCCAGCGCGGTCTGCAGTTGCAGCGCTTCCGATTCGTCGATCAGCGGGCACACCCAGTAGGCCTGGCGGCCTTCGAGGCAGGCCGCGCGCACGCGCTCGAACACTTCCTCGCGCCGGGCATCGCTGACGAGCTTGGTGACGATGGGCGTGCGCCCCGGCGGCAATTCGTCGATGACGGACACATCGAGGTCGGCGTAGTAGCTCATCGCCAGCGTTCTGGGGATGGGCGTGGCGCTCATCATTAGCTGGTGCGGTTCTTGGGTAATGTCAGACCGTTCGCCCTGAGCCTGTCGAAGGGCGGGTTCCGGAGCGCCGTCCGTTCCTTCGACATGCTCAGGACGAACGGGATTAAGAGATTCGGGGTGAACGGAATTGGACGTCGTGCCTTTGCCGCGCAAAGCCAGCCGCTGCTGCACGCCGAACTTGTGCTGCTCGTCCACGATGACCAGGCCCAGTTTCTTGAACTCGACCGAGCTCTGGAATAGCGCGTGCGTGCCGATGGCGAGCATGGTGTCGCCGGATGCGATGCGCTCGGCCGCAATGGTCTTGTCCTTCTTCTTCAGGCTGCCGGAGAGCCACACCGGCTCTATTCCAAGCGGCGTGAGCCAGTCGCGCAGCTTGAGGTAATGCTGTTCGGCGAGGATCTCGGTCGGCGCCATGAACGCGACCTGATAGCCGTTCTCGATGGCCTGCAACGCCGCGAGCGCGGCGACCACGGTCTTGCCGCTGCCGACGTCGCCCTGCAACAGGCGCTGCATCGGATGCGGTCGCGCAAGGTCGGCGCTGATCTCGTGCCACACCTTCTTCTGCGCGCCGGTGAGCGCGAACGGCAGGTCCTTCAGCAGCGCATCGGTGAGCTTGTCGTGTGCCGTCAGCCGGGGCGCGATGCGCCGGTTGCGCTCGCGGTAATGCACGCGCATGGAAAGCTGCTGCGCCAACAATTCGTCGAACTTGATGCGCATCCAGGCCGGATGCGCCCTCTCCAGTAATGCGCTCTCGTCGACGTTGGGCGGCGGCTGGTGCAGCAGCTTCACGCTGGCGTCGAAGTCCGGCAGCCGCAATCGTTTCTTGATCGGCTCAGGCAGCGTGTCATCGAGTGGAAGTTCGTTCAGCGCGGCGTGGATGTGCTTGCTCAGCGTGGCTTGCGGCAGCCCGGCGGTGGTGGGGTAGACGGACGTGAGCGATTGTTTCAGCGGCGTGGATCCGCCCGCGACTCGGCACTTGGGGTGCACCATCTCGTCGCCGAAGAAGCCCATGCGCGGCTCGCCCAGCGCGCGGATGCGGTTGCCGACGGCGAGCTGCTTTTGCTGGCTGGGATAGAAGTTGAGAAAGCGCAGATAGAGGATGCCGCTGTCGTCCTGCAGCTGGCACACCAGGCTGCGCCGCGGGCGGTACATCACTTCGCTGTGGACGATCTCGCCCTCCACTTGCGCCGCCTCGCCGGGCACGAGGTCGGCGACGCGCGTGATCCTCGTCTCGTCCTCGTAGCGCAGCG
>JBQGEN010000477.1:0-1971 GCA_052039615.1 Sideroxyarcus sp.
TGTAGAAATTCATGCCGGTTCTGCCGCGGGCCGCATAATCGAGGGCCTGCCACAATGTCCCAAAGGGACCGTTTTGCTGCTGAAGACCGATGTTGGTTCGCGGCGTGGGCGCCAAGACAGCTGCCCGATCCGCGCGTATAACGATCCCCGACGTCGTTTCGACCCGCACGACGACCCCTCCGACCCGCTCCGACCGCGCCGTTCTGGACCAGCGTGGTCTCCCCAAATCACCGACTCAGTGTGGACCTCAGTCAGGTGTGAATTCATTGCTAACAGTCGCATTTGGGAGGGCAAAATCAATTGGTGTTTCAAAATATAACGCTGGAAAACCCGGTTCACTGCGGCTTTGCGAGAAGGACCAGTAAAATCAGCAACAGAACGGCCCCCAAACAGAACCCGGACAACCATGCCAGCAGAAGTGCCGCCGATGAGTGTCCGACGATTAGTTGACGATTGTTGCCTGGCTGCAACATTCGTTCGCGCTCGACAAGACGGTGGGCGATGCGTTCGCCGATATACTTTGCCATTTCTGGTCGCTCGCGGGAGGAAAACAGCGGCTCATGCCCGGTGGAGCGATCCTGGACCAGGCTGTAGGTCCGCGGATCGGGCGCCATCACGACATAGGTGACGAGGTCGATCCATAATTTCGGCGGGTCGCCGGGGATCAGCGCCAGGTCGACGAAGTCCTTCAGCCGGGCATTGCCCTCGACCACCGGGGCAAGGTCGTCGCGCAGGGCCTGGAGCCTCAGGGTCTGGGCATCCCTGATATCCGCGAGAGCGTCGAAATGAGCCGATTGCGCCAGCCTGGCACGGCGCAGCGACTCCTCGAAGGATCCATCCTCAGTCGGCTTCATCGGCGGAAACTACCCTGGTCGGCCAACCCTATTGCAATTCGTGCAGAATTCGAGGAGATTTTACAATCTCCAGTTGATTTTTCGTGCAGTTCATGTCCCGCCTCCTCGCAATCGCTGCCCTCCTCCTGTGCACCTCGATGCCCGCCGCGCGGGGCGGCGAAATCTGGCTGTCGGCCGGCGGCGGCGTCGAGTCGCGCGGCCTCGGCGCATGGCAGGCGGTCACCAGCGCACCGCTCGGCCGCATCGACACCGCCGGGCCGCGGCTGCGCGCCTTTCTCTCCGAAAGCAAGGGCGACAATTCGGCGGTGGTCGAAGGCGGCTGGTCCTTCGGGCAGAGTGAAACCAGGGGCGAGATGCTGGCCGGGGTGGAGGTGCGCCAGGAGACCGAGGGGAAGCGGCTCTCGCCAGTCGTCTCGGCGGCGTTCGAAACGAAGGTCGGCCCGGGCGGGATCTCGGCGCTTGCCATGCTGCGGCCGGCCTATGGCGAGGTCTGGGCGGAGTTTCGCCCCTGGCTCCGGCTCGACGATGGCTGGAAGCTCGGGGTGCTGGCGGCAAGCGAGGAGGCGGGCGCGGGTTTTCGCGCCGGCATCTTCACCAGTGGCTACCGCGTCCTGCTGCCGGTGGTGCAGGAGCTGTTTCTCGGCGGCGAGCTCGGCCTTGAACGGAATGCCAATGGCGCGGCGGTAGCGCTCTATGGCGGGATCAATCTGGGTTTTGGTTTCTGAGCCACTGCCTGGCGAACAGACCGGTGACGACCGGCAGCGCGATGCTCAAGCCGAGATAGCGTGCGATCTGGTGCGCGCCGACATAGGCGGGGTCGAGGCCGAGGGCGATGCCAAGGGCGGACATGGCCTCGAGTCCGCCTGGAGCAAAGGCGACAAGTGCGTCGGCCAGCGGCACCCCGGCGATCCAGCTCGCGGCCACCGCACCGACCAGCGCAATGGCGAGCGACAGAAGGAAACCTCCGAAGCCGACCCACAAGGTTCCCATGATGTCGGCAGCGCGGACGCCGGCGAAGCGATCGCCGATGGCAGCTCCGAGGACCACATAGGCGGGAGTCATCAGGGCCATCGGCAAGGCACCCTGGACGATGCCGGAAAGGTGCAGCACGCCATTG
>JBQGEN010000478.1:0-1762 GCA_052039615.1 Sideroxyarcus sp.
CGCACGTCGGTGCTCGAGCATTACGGCTTCAAGACACTGTTGTACGGCACCCTGTTGCCGGGGCCGGACATCGGCCGCAATTGCGCCGACATCATGCGCTCGGTGCGCGATGCGGGTTTCGAGGTGGGCATCCATTGCTACGACCATATCCGCTGGCAGGACCATGTGGCCGGCAAGGACGAGAAGTGGACCAGGCGCGAGCTGCAGCGCGCGGTCGATCGCTACATCGAGATCTTCGGCGAGGCGCCCAGGGCTCACGCGGCAGCCGGTTGGCAGACCAACCGCCACGCGCTGCGCCAGACCCAGCACCTGGGTTTCGATTACAGCTCGGACACGCGCGGCACGCGGCCGTTCATCCCGACCTGGGATGCCGAGATCATCGCCTGCCCGCAACTGCCCACCACCCTGCCGACGCTGGACGAGCTCATCGGCCGCGATGGCATCACCACCGAGAATGTCGCGCAGCACCTGCTCGACATCACCCGCGAGCCTTCCGCGACCGGCCATGTCTATACCCTGCATGCCGAACTGGAAGGGCAGAAGTGGATGCCGATCTTCGAGCAACTGCTGCAAGGCTGGAAGGAGCAGGGCTACGAACTGGTCTCGATGCGCCAATACCTGCAGGGATTCAAGGTTGCCGACTTGCCGCGCCACGAAGTGAAGGCTGGGACGGTCGAAGGCCGCAGCGGCACACTGGCCGTGCAGGCCTGACCTGGTCCAGGCTCCGTCGATAATGACGGGGCTTTCTTGCTGCGCCGGATATTTCGGCGCTCATGCAAATCGTATGCGGTCTTGCGCAATTCCTCCGGAACCGGCACCTTGGCTTGCGCGGGCGAGCTTTTTCAGCCCCGCCCCGATTTAACGGCTTGAATTAACTTGATATCAGTTCATAATCTCTAGAAAAAAAGTAGGGTAGGAGGAGGGTGTCACTGTCCAGCCGGAGGGCATGGCAATGAACACCGACATCAGGCGTCTTGTCTTCGGCGCCACCGAATATTCCGCGTTTCGCCACGGCACGCATGTTCCCGTGCCGCTTGCCCGCCGCCCCTGTTGCAGCGCAGCAAGCGAATCCGCGATGAAAGCGGCGCTGGGCGTCGAGAAGCATGCATGCCGTGCCCACGCGAAGAGGCATGAGGTGCCGTCATGAGCGATCCCTCCCAAGCACTGAAGCACGAACTGACAAGCAGGCTGATCGAACGGGCGCATCAGGAATGGATGGCTGCGCTGGATGTCGTGAACGATCCGATTTTTCTGCACGACAAGGAATTTTGCATCGTGCGCTGCAACAAGGCCTATCAGCAATGCGCCGGGCTGCCGTTCAAGCAGATCATCGGCCAGCCCTACTATGAGGTGTTCCCCAGGACCCATGCGCCATTGCGCCATTGCCGCTTGGCAATGGAGGGCGCGGAAGCCGGCGGCGACGAAGAGCTGACGGTCGACGGCAAGGTCTTCCGGTCGCGCTCCTATCCCATCCGGGACGAAGCGGGCGACTATCTTTACTCCATCCACGCTCTCGAAGACATTACCGGGCGCAAGCGGGACGAGGCCAGGTTGCGCGAGAGCGAAGCCTTTATAAAGGCCATTCTGGATAACCTGCCCGTGGGCATCGCCGTGAACTCGGCGGCACCTCCAGTCGTGTTCAGTTACATGAACGACAATTTCCCGGCGATCTACCGGACCACCCGGGACAAGCTTGCCGATCCGGACGCATTCTGGGACGCCGTGTACGAGGACCCGGACTTCAGGCGGCAGATCCGGCAAC
>JBQGEN010000479.1:0-3494 GCA_052039615.1 Sideroxyarcus sp.
CTGCTTGAAGTTATCCAGGTCGAGGAACAGCACTGCCACGCCGGAATGCACGCGATCCGCCTGCGCCGCGGCCTGCGCAAAGCGGTCATGCAACAACAGGCGGTTGGGCAGGCCGGTCAGCACGTCGTGATGCGCCAGGAACTCCAGCTGCTTTTCTGCCGCGCCATGTTCGACGCGGGTACGCAGCGTTTCGATCCCGAACGCCAGGTCGTTGGCCAGTTCTTCCAGCAGGATCACTTCTTCGCCCGCAAATGCATCAGGGTCTGCCGAATAGATGGTGAGCGCGCCCAGCACACGCTTGCTGCCAGTCAAAGGAAGCGCGATGCTGGAACGGAAGCCATGCGCCAGTGCAGCCTCGCGCCAGGGCGCCATGCGCGGATTGGTCAGGTAATCCTGATTGATGTCGGTCACGCCCGTCCTGATCGCAGTCCCGGTCGGCCCGCGTCCTTGTTCGGTATCCGCCCAACTTATCCTGATGCCCTGCAGGTAATCGCGGTCGTTGCCGTATTGCGCAACCGGGTGCACGCTCTTTTCCGCATCATGCTCGGCAAAGCCCACCCATGCCATGCGGTAGCCGCCTTGCTCGACCAGCAGCCGGCAAATCTCGGCCAGCAACTGCGGTTCGTCCGTCGCATGCACCAGCGTCGTGTTGCATTCGCTCAACATCTTGAGCGCGCGGTTCAGTCGCAGTTGCGTCTGCTCCGCCTGTTTGCTCTCGGTGATGTCCTGCATGGTGCCGATCAGCCGCGTGGTGGCGCCCTGCGCATCCTTCTCGATCTTGTAGCGCACCAGCACCCAGCGCATCTCGCCGTCGGCGCACATGATCCGCGCCTCGGCCTGCGCGAAAAAGTTCGGGTCGCTTGCCTGCAACGCACGCAGGATATGTTCGCCGACCAGTTGCGCGTCGTCGGGATGAATCAGGCGCCGCGCGAAATCTGCCGCATGCAAGCGGTAGCCGCCCATCTGCGCGGCAGTGGTATGGTGCAGCGCATAGTATTGGTCATTGAGGATAAACTCGTCGCCTGCCACTTCGTATTCCCAGCGTCCGAGGCGGGCCAGCTGCATGGCTTCCGCCAGATCGGCTTCGCTCTGCTGCAGCGCCGCTTGCGCCCGCCAGCGCACGTCGATCATCTCGTTGAACTCCTGCGCCACCTCCCTGATCTCCGGCGGACCGGCCAGTTCCGCCCTGACCTCCTGCCGGCCTTCCCTGATGGCACGCGAAGCCGATGCTAGTGCGCCGATCGGAAGCGAGATGCGGCGCGCGATCCACCACGCCACGCCCAGGATCAGCAGCACGCTGAACAATCCCAGCAAGACATTCCAGAGCAGCGTTGCCTTGAGCGGGGAATAGACCGCGCTGGTCGGGATGCCCACATATACATACCAGTCCACCCCGTTCACCGGGGTGATGGCATAGAAGCGCGGGACGGAGTCTATGCCCGTCCCTTCCATCTCGCCGTGCTTGAGCGACAGTATTCGGCGGACATTCTCATTTTCGGACAAGTCCTTCCCCACCCACTTTTCGGTATCGAGATTGCGCCAGACCATGGTGCCATCCGCCGTGACGACCCCGACGGTCGAACCGTAAATCAGCGGCGCATTGGAAAGGTTGGGTTCATACAAAGTCAGATCGAGCGGCAAGCCGAGAAAGCCGATCTTGTGTCCTTGGTCCTCGTGGATCGGATAGGTCAGCACCGTCACCCATCTGCCGGTGATGGGGCCGAAGAACGGATCGCTCACCACGAACCCATCCGTCGCCAGCGACTTCTTGAACCAGGCTGCCTCGGCGACCGAGACCGGCTTGCCGCCCGGCTGGGGTACGGCGGAGCAGATCGCCGTACCGTGCATATCGACCACGGTCATGTTCGCGGACTTGGGAAACAACTGGCGAAAATCCCACAACACCTGGTCGCAGTGTCTCGCATCGACCTTGCGTATGAGCGGCCGCTTCGACATCTGCAGCAGGATATCGCGGTTGGACTGCAGCACCCGCTCCACATCGGACGATGCGATCTCCGCCAGAGTGTGGGCGGTCGATTTCACTGCCGCGGCCCGCTGGCGGGCATCGTCGTAGATCGAATAGCCGAGCAGCCAGATCATGGGCAGGGCAACGGCCATCACCAGTGCCAGCAACTGTACCCGGATCGTGGGGCGGAATTTCATCTCGGCGAACGCGGGCGCAACCCGGCGCGCCGTTTGGTAAAGGGATGGTGCGTTGTGATCTTGTGGTTTTCGGCACTCAAGATGTGACCTCGATCAATGACCACGAAACATATCTCCGCCAAAGCGGGTTCAATCATAGCTCAGATTCTATGGGTACTCAGGAAGATGATGCTGGACGGCGCGATTCGGGGGCGATGCTCATCCACCGTTCGCCGCATCCTCCACCACCTGCAGGAACGCATCGCCATATTTCGCCAGCTTGGCCTGCCCCACGCCGCTGATCTGCCCCATCTCGTCCAGTGTCTGCGGTTTGCAGTTCAGTATCTCCAGCAGAGTGCTGTCGTGGAAGATGACGTAAGGCGGCACACCCTGCTCGCGCGCGAGTTCCGTACGTTTGGCCTTGAGGGCAAGCCATAAGGGATCGTCGTTGGCTCCGGCAAAAGCTTCGCGCAAGCGCGAGCCGCGTTCGGCCTTGCTGGTTTTGCGTCTGGCTGGTTCGGCATCGCGGCGCAGCCAGACCTCCTGTTCGCCGCGCAGCACTGGACGGGCGGCTTCGGCCAACTGCAGTCCGCCATAGCCTTCGATGTCCACATTGATAAATCCGGCAGCAACGAGCTGGCGATAGACGCTGCTCCATTGCGCTTGCGCCAGTTCCTTGCCGATGCCGAAGACGGAGAGTTGCTGATGGTTGAACTGTTCGACCTTGGGCGTGAGCTTGCCCAGCAGCACGTCGATCAGGTGCACGACGCCGAAACGCTGCCCGGTACGATAGATGCAGGAGAGCGCCATCTGCGCGGCCTTGGTCGCATCCCAGCTGTCCACGGGCGAGAGGCAGTTGTCGCATTGGCCGCAGTCGCCGGGGTGTTCCTCGCCGAAATAGCGCAGGATGGTCTGATGGCGGCATTCCGTGGACTCGCAGAAGCCCAGCAGCGCATCAAGCTTCTGCAGTTCCACACGCTTGCGCTCTTCGGGCGCGTCGCCGGAGAGCAGCATCTGGCGCATGGACACCACATCGCCCAGGCCGTAAGCCATCCACGCGTTCGCGGGCAAGCCGTCGCGTCCGGCGCGACCGGTCTCCTGATAGTAGCCCTCCATGCTCTTGGGCAGATCAAGGTGGGCGACGAAGCGCACATTGGGCTTGTCTATACCCATGCCGAAGGCGACGGTGGCGACCATGATGACGCCCTCCTCGCGCAGGAATCGCTGCTGGTTCTTGTTGCGCGTGGCAGCATCCAGCCCGGCGTGATAGGGCAAGGCGTCCCAGCCCTGCTCCTTCAGCCAGGCTGCCGTCTCTTCGACTTTCTTGCGCGACAGGCAATACACGATGCCCG
>JBQGEN010000480.1:0-1780 GCA_052039615.1 Sideroxyarcus sp.
CCATCTTCGATCTTAACCCTTCTGAATTCCTGGTTTGGATCTATGCTCCTCAGGTTCTGATTTACCAGGCCTTCATACTGTCCTGCCAGGTAAGCCTCGGTATTAAAGTTTTCCTTATCCAACTGATTCGGGTCGGGTTTAAGGATTCCTTCACGAATAAGAATGCCTTCGTTTACCCTGTCGGTACGCCATGTGCAATAATCGTTTGCCTGTACCCAGCTTATACCTACTACCGGATAATCATTATAGGAAGGATGTCTGAAATAATACTGTACATAGGGCTCATTGTATGCCATAGGCCTTCTCCATACGAGGGTGTCAGGCAATGCTTTTTTATAAACCAGAGGGTATTCTACAAATACCCGGTTCAGCCAGTGCAGATATTCGCGATAATCGACATTCCTTACCTCGGTCTGATCCATATAGAATGAACTGACAGTTACCCTGCGGGGTGCGTTGTTCCAGTCGTAAGTAACATCCTGTTCCACACGACCCATTGAAAAAGTACCTCCTTCAATCAAAACAAGTCCGGGACCGGTCTCTTGTTCGCTTCCGCTTACCACTTCAAAACCGCCGGATTCCGGTTCGTTATATTCCCAGCCGGTAGTCGAAGAAACGGACCCCCCGCCCTTTGAACAGGCACCAATTAATACCGCAAGCGCGGGAATTGCCAGAAATGCAGAAACCTTAACTCTCATTTTTATTGTTTTTATTTTCAAAAATATAAAATTATTTACTTTCTGTGTTTTCAGTTATCAACTCTTTAATAGGCAGGACACTCACTTTTCC
Source organism: Sideroxyarcus sp. (assembly GCA_052039615.1). Lineage (GTDB taxonomy): Bacteria > Pseudomonadota > Gammaproteobacteria > Burkholderiales > Gallionellaceae > Sideroxyarcus. The sequence goes on from JBQGEN010000480.1 coordinate 790, forward strand.
TGAATCTCTTTACTTTATGCTCATCTTTATACTCAAAGCGGTATAAAAAGGTTACTTCATGTGCCGCCATTTTTGTTGACAACGGGCTTATTTTTTTCAGATTAACGTCATAATTATAGCTGATATTGTATTTTTCCCATGAAATTCCTGCTGTAAGAATTAACGCATCAAAATTGAAATTCGTATTATGCCGTAGCCACGAGCCAAGTAAAAACTTTGATGACAGATTAAACATTGATCCCCATATGATCTCATGGTTATCGTCCTGCATGGAATAAAATATGGCGGGCTCAACGGTGAAATCACTGTACCTGTTTCCGGAATTCAGTATCATACTTGCAAATGCCGTGTATTTCAATGGAAGCCTGGAATCAATGAGGTCGCTTTCCGTATCACGGGGCCTGGTCAGATGCGAGGCCGATATTCCAAATGAAAACAAATCGGTACGCCTGGCAATGACACCGATAGAAAAATCAGGATAATTCCTGCTGTAATTATCAAAAGTAACATTACCGTAACTGTAGCCTAGATCATTAAGTAAATCAGACCTGAAAACCAGCTCGTCGGCGTTAAATTGCTTCATTACCCATGCAGCGCTTAAACCGGCACCGATTTGCCAGTTCTGGTCGAGTTCTATAAGATATCCGTAAGTAAGGCTTGCCGATGCACGGCTTATGACACCGCTTCCCTGCACATCGTTCAGGATTGTAACGCCAATACCACTGTTCAATGGTTTTACCGGAACCACAAGACATGCGCCATATGTAACGAATGTAGCAGGTATACCGGGCCACTGATTGCGGTAAGTAAGTCCTGCCTCAGCAGAAGCAGGCATTGCCGTATAGCCGGGATTAACATAAACCATATTCTGCATGAAGCCGGAAAAATGGTAATCCTGTCCGACCAGCATGGTGCAGGAAATCAGGCTCAAAAGTACTCCTGTTGTCCGTCTGATAATCACTTCGGAAGATTAAGTCACTGTAAAACTATA
>JBQGEN010000481.1:0-2414 GCA_052039615.1 Sideroxyarcus sp.
CCGCGCAAGGCCACTTCCAGCACATCGGCCTGCGCGGCAACGGCCGCGGCCAGTAGCGCAAGCTGCTTGCCGCTGCTGCCCGCCATGGCGGCCACTGCCTCGGCGCGCTGCTGTCCCGCACCGACGAACGCCTTGTCGGCCGCGTCCTGCCGGCCAAGGAAATCCAGCGCTGCGGCCGTAAAAAAGAACAGCAGCGCCCCGGCCAGCGCTAGGCCGAATGCACGCCAACGAACAGAGGGAGTGGACATGGGATGTCTTGTCATGCGGCTAGTTTACATTCTTGCCGGCGTTCCGCCACGGGGCAAAGCGCAGAAAGGATGCGGCGGCGCTTGCGGGCCGTCCGCCATTCCGTCAGTACACCAGTTGCGGCGCGCCGCAATCGAGATGGAAGGCGGTGACGTCGCCGCCGCCCAACTGCAGGCCGAGCAGGGACAGCAGGGGATCGAGCAAGCCGTCCAGCACCGGACCGAGGATGCTGCCAAGCAGGGTACTGAGGGTGGCCTGAAGCAACTGGCCGACCAGCGGTAGCGTCAGGCCGAGCACTTGCGTATCCAGATGCAGGTCGCTGTTGAGCAGACCGCCGATGCCGAGGCTGCTGCCGCCGGCGCTCTGCGTGTTGTTCTGGTCGAACGGGCCGTTGAACACCAGCTCCTGCGGCGGCGTCTGCACCGGCACGCTGGCATGGCCGGTGATGCGGACCAGGCCGGCCACGTTCAGCAGCGTGGCATCGCCGGGTGTCACCGGCACGGCATGGTTCTGCATCGCCGCATCGGAGACCTCGCCGATATAGGTGGTCAGCAACTGCGGCTGGACCTGGATGACGACGTCGCTGCTGTCCCTGGGCGAGCGGCACTGGATGCCGGTGAGCGCCGCATCCGCCGCGCCGCCTTCGATGTAGATGGGCAGGCTGACCACTCCGCCGCTCACCATATCCAGCAGCGTCAGTTTCAGGCGCAGCCGCATCTGGGCGGAACGCGCCCGGGTCATCCACTCGCCGCCGCTGTCGCGCCGCGCCGGGCCGATGGCGATCGACGGCTTTTCGATCAGCGCCAGCGCCAGATCGACGCTGGCGACACCGGGAACGGACACGGCGAGCGGGACGTTGATGAGGCTGGTGCTGTCAGCATTAGCCACTTCCGCCCCCAGCGTGAGCAGCTGCAGCAGGTTGATCTCGGCGTTGGCCGCCTTCTGCGGGTTGCCGCTGTCCACCTTGATCAGGTCGCCGACGCGCCAGGAGATGCTCGAACTCAGTGTGGCGAGAATGCCGGCCGCGTTCAGGCTGGCCGCATCGCCCTTGAGGTTGAGCGCGGCGACGAGGTCGGCCAGGGTCACGTTGGCATTCAGCACATCGTCCATCGTGGCCAGCCCGAGAGCCGCCTGCAGGCCGGCCAGCGTGACGCTGCCCGCCGCCAGCCCCTGGTAACTGATCAGGTCCAGACTGACCGCGCTGCCAAGCAGCCCGCCCAGCACGCCGTTGAGCAGGCCGGAATCGGCGGTCTTGAGACGGGCGAGGTAGGAGCCGAGGGAAAAGCCCGCGATGGCATCCCTGGCTGCCGTGGCGTTGGCCGTGACGCGCCGGCTGCCGGGCAAGAAATAATATGGCACGGTGGTTCCTACCGTCACCTGCACCGAGTTGAGTTCGGCCGCCGCGCCGCCGGCGGCAAAGCTCCTTGCGGTCCAATCGTATCTCCCGGTCATCACGACCAGGCTGTTCGCCGTTGCCGCGTCCTGATAGTCAAAGTCGTTCTCCAGGGCGATGTTTTGCGCAATGCTCGTCGCCTGGCCCAGATCGGTCAGGGCAGACAGACTGGCCAGATCCGCCGCCTTCTGCAGATCGCGTTTGAGCCAGAACACATGCCCGAGATCCAGCGCCAGCGCGGCGACGGCGATCGAGATGCCGAGCGCTACCGCCGCCAGCACGCTGATGGCGCCCTGTTGCCGCTGCTGCCGCGTCGCTTCGGGAATCATGTCGCTGGTCTTTCGCTCCGCTGTCCTACTTCTGCGCACCCGCCGGGCCGGCGGTCGGCAATTTTTCCGGGATGGGGCTGGCGAAACTGTCGATATAGCGCTGGTAGCTGCGGCCGGCCTCGGCGCCGGGGATGGGCAGCAGCTTGCCTGCGGCGCTCCCCTCGCGCTGGGTATCCAACCATTGCGCGCTGCGGGTGCCGACCGTTATCTTGCCGCGCTCCGCTCCGTCCGTGGCGGGAGCCGCCGCCGGGGCGCTCGCGACGGCGCTCGCTGCCGCCTCGGCGGCGGTCGCGGGCAGCGGGCAGGCGGCCGCGAGCAGCAGGGGGATGCAGAGATATTTCAGCGTGCCGTAGTTCATTGCGTGGACTCCTTGGTGATGTTTTGCGCGGCCCGGACATCGGCGGCGCGCGCCATGACCTGCTCGCGCACGCTCGGTGCAAGATCGT
>JBQGEN010000482.1:0-2137 GCA_052039615.1 Sideroxyarcus sp.
GCGCTTTCAGCGATATCATGCGCGAGAGCGGCAAGTTGGATTCGATCCTCGCAGGCATGTTGGCTGCCGATCGCCTGTTGATCTGTCCTATAGTCCGAAGTTCCTGAGCTGATTTGGCGGCAATTCTAGCAATTCAAAGGAGATGGTTAGTCTTTTTGGCTGTAAGTTGTAGCCACTAAAAGATTTATTGTGTTGTTGACATTTGACTCAGAATCTGCCAATATACGAGCCATGGCGAAGCGATCAGGAGCCGTTCACGTAGCCACCACTTCAAGAACGTACAAGGGACGTAAGTACACAACCTATTTGCTTCGGAGGACGTATCGGGAAGGAGACCAGGTCAAACACGAGACGCTTGGCAATCTGTCGCACCTGCCTGAAGAGATCATTGACTCTATCCGCGAACAACTACGAGGCATCCAGTACGCCCCTGTAGACAGGGCGTTCGAAATCTTGCGCAGCTTGCCGCACGGCCATGTGGCAGCGGTGCTGGGGACGCTGAGGAAGATCGGTTTGGATCGCCTTATCTCGTCGCACCCCGGCCGGGAAAGAGCACTGGTAGAAGCGATGATCGCAGGTCGAATCATATCGCCCACTTCCAAGCTGGCAACAGCGCGCGAATTGAGCCGGGAGACGCGGAGCAGCTCGCTTGGACTGGTTCTTGATCTTCAGGAAGTAAACGAAGACGAGCTATACGGGGCGATGGACTGGCTGGTAGAGAGGCAGGAGAAGATTGAGAAGTCACTTGCCGAGAGGCATCTGACCGAAGGGAGCCTGGTCCTGTATGACGTAACAAGCAGCTACTTCGAAGGCAGGCACTGTTCACTTGGGGCCTACGGCCACAGCCGTGATGGGCAACGCGGAAAGCTCCAGATCGTCTACGGGTTGCTGTGCAACGACCAGGGATGCCCGGTGTCCGTCGAGGTCTTTGAAGGCAATATGTCCGACAGCAAGACGCTCTCTTCGCAGGTTACCAAGGTGCGCCATCGCTTCGGACTCAAGCGGGTTGTGGTAGTCGGAGATCGTGGAATGATTACTGAAGCGCGCATCCGTGAAGATCTGGAAGGCTTGGATGGTGTTGATTGGATCACAGCCATGCGGGCGCCGGCAATCCAGAAGCTGATGGAAAGCGGCAAGCTTCAAATGTCTCTGTTTGACAAGAAGGATCTGGCTGAGATCAGCCATCCGGATTATCCCGATGAACGACTCATTGTCTGTCGCAATCCACTGCTTGCAGAGGACCGGAAGCGCAAGCGTGAGGAGTTGATGCAGGCCACTGAGGCCTTGCTGGAGAAGGTGTCTCAAGCGACGCGCCGGTCCAAATGGAGACTCAAGGGCAAAGACGCAATCGGGCTCCGCGTCGGCCGCGTGATCAACAAATACAAGGTCGCCAAGCTCTTCGACTGCAAGATCGAAGAGGATGGCTTCTCCTATCAGCGCAATCCGAGGAAGATCGCCAAGGAAGCGGATCTTGACGGCATCTATGTGATCCGGACAAGCCTACCCAGGAAGGAGGCCGGCCCTGCTGAAGTGGTGGCTGCTTACAAGAACCTCTCCGTGGTTGAGCGAGCGTTCCGTTGCATCAAGACGGTCGATCTGAAGGTGCGGCCGATTCACCACCGTCTGGCCGATCGCGTCCGTGCGCACATCCTGCTTTGCATGTTGGCCTATCACGTGGAATGGCATATGCGGCAGGCGCTTGGGGCGATCTTGTTTGACGATGAAGAGAAGGAACTCGCCGAGTCGCTCCGTACCTCTCCGGTCGCTCCGGCAAAGCGATCCGATTCAGCGATGGAAAAGGTAAACAGCCGCAAGAACGACCAAGGCATGCCGATTCACAGCTTCCAAACTCTCATCAAGGACCTGGCTACCCTGGCAAGAAATCTAGTCCGAACCCCTGGCACCTCCGAGAATAGTTTCTACATGAACACCATTCCGACACCACTGCAGCAAAAGGCATTCGAACTGCTCGGCTGTTCTCCGAATTTGTAGCCAGAATCGCCACTCGCCGCCACTGATAACCGCTTAGCTGCTAAGCACTTGTGTCTGTAAGGCTCCGGAACTTCGGTCAAGCGGCCGGAAAATCGTGAACCCTTGCTCGAGTCCAGCAGACGAATTCACATACCATTCCGTCACT
>JBQGEN010000483.1:0-8598 GCA_052039615.1 Sideroxyarcus sp.
CCCTGCAACAGCGCCAGCCACAGCGCGACGATCAATGCGAACTGCCCGATTTCTGGAATCATGCTGGTACTTTCACTAGTTATTTGGCGACGGGGTATGCAGTGGGCGAGCCGGCGCCCGGCTGCGTTGCCGCGGCTTTGGCGGCTTCCGCTTTCTTGATCGCATCGGCGGCTTCCGGCGGCATGTAGTTCTCGTCATGCTTGGCCAGCACCTCCTCGGCGTAGAAAACGTTGTCTGCGTCCAGTTTGCCTTGCGCGACCACGCCCTTCCCTTCCTTGAACAGGTCGGGCAGGATGCCCTTGTAGGTCACCGCCATCTTGTTGACCGTATCGGTGATGTTGAAGCGCACTGTCAGCCCATCCTTCTCGCGTTGCACGCTGCCCGCCTCGACCATGCCGCCGATGCGGAAACTGCGGCCCTGCGGGGCTTCCTTGTTATAGACCTGCGTCGGGGTGAAATACAGGCTGACGTTGTTCTTCAACGCAAACAGCACCAACCCAACCGCCGCAGCCACCAGCATGACGCCGGCAACGATGAATCCCAGTCTCTTCTGTCTCGGCGTCATGCCAACTCTCCCATTCCTGTCTCTCCCATCTCGTCACGCATCAGGCGCAATTCGCGCAGCGTCTTCTTGCGGCGATTACGCACCAGCGCGATCTCGATGGCGAACACCAGCAGCGTGACACCATAGGAGCCCCATACGTAGAAAGCATAGCCGTTCATGGCAAAGAATTCGCCCCAGTTCATGAGCGCACCTCCGTCAAGTTAATAGCGAAACAAAAAGAGTTGTGGAGGAGGTGCGATGCGGTCATTCCCGCACCCGTCGCATTCGCGCACCGTGTCATGACCGCACCTCCTTGAGCTCGTTCACCCATTGCGTATTCCGCTCGCGCTCCAGAATGATGCTGCGCACCCGCGCCAGCGACACGGCGATGACATACAGCCAGCAGGCGACCAGCACCATGAACATGGCCTCCTGCATGGCCACATGCATGCTGGTGCCGGTCATTTTGATAGTGGCCCCTTGGTGCAGCGTGTTCCACCACTTCACCGAAAAGTAGATGATGGGCACGTTGACCGAGCCGACGATGGCGAGCAGCGCGCTGGCGCGGTCCGCGCGCCGCGGGTCCTCGATGGACGCCTGCAGCGCGATGTAGCCGAGATACAGGAACAACAGGATCAATTCGGAAGTCAGCCGGGCATCCCACACCCACCAGGCACCCCACATCGGCTTGCCCCACAATGCACCGGTCCACAGCGAGATGAAGGCGAACAGCGCCCCGGTCGGTGCCAGCGCCTGCGCCATCATGGATGAGAGCCGGGTGTTGAAAATCAGTCCCAGTGCCGCATACCCCGCCATGATGAGATAGATGAACATGGACAGAATGGATGCGGGGACGTGGATGAAGATGATGCGATAGGCCTCGCTCTGGACCGCATCAGTCGGCGCGACAAAGAAGCCGATGTAAAGACCGATAACGAACAGGATCGCTGCGGGCCACGCGAAGTACGGGATCAGCTTACCTGCCAGACCATAGAAAGTGCTGGGTGCCGAATATTTGAACCAGTTGATTGCCAAATCTCTACTCCATCGAAATGCGCAATGCCTGCGCCGCTAAAAACGGCGTGAACACCAACGCGAACAACATGAACGCCCCCAACAACGCCAGATTGGGCACAGCGCTCATGCCACTAGTGATCGCCTCTACCGCGCCCGCACCGAAGATCAGCACGGGAATGCACAATGGCAACACCAACAACGATACCAACACGCCGCCACCGCGCAATCCCAAGGTAAGCGCCGCGCCGATCGCCCCGATCATGCTCAGTATCGGCGTGCCTAGCAGCAGCGCCAGCACCAGCATCCACAACGCCTGAAGCGACATGTCGAACTGCAAACCCAGCACCGGGGCGATCAACACCAGCGGCAGGCCGGACAGCATCCAGTGCGCCACGATCTTGCCCAACACCAGCGCTGTCAGCGACTGCGGAGCAAGCAGCATCTGCTCCAGCGTTCCATCCAGATAGTCCGCCGAGAACATGCGCGGCAAGGACAGCATCGATGCCAGCAGAGCCGCAACCCATACCACTCCGGACGCCATCTTGCGCAGCATCTCCGGCTCCGGCCCGACACCCAGCGGAAACAGGCTCGCCACCATCACGAAAAAGATCAACGTGGTCAGCACATCGGCGCGGCGGCGCATTGCCAGCAGCAGATCGCGGCGGATCACCAGACTCAACAAGCCAAACAGCGATAGCTTATTCATGACAACGTCAGCTGCCGCGTCTGCACGCCCGCCACCTGCAACGGCTGGTGCGTGGTAAAGATCGCCATGCCGCCATTCGACAAGTGCTCGCCAATAAGTTCCTGCATCAGTCCGACTGCCCCCACGTCGAGTGCGGTCAAGGGCTCATCAAGTATCCACAGATGCGCATCGCCGATCAGCAAGCGTGCCAGCGCCACCCGGCGCCGCTGCCCTTGCGACAGAACCCTCACCGGCAGGTGTTCGCGCCGTTGCAGCCCCATGCGGCGCAACACCGCGCCGGCCTGCTGCTCGCTCACTGTATAGCCCGCAAGCCCTGCGCTCATCTGCAGATTTTCCAGCGCGCTCAACTCATCCTTGATTGCATTCAGATGTCCGAGATAACACATCTGCGCATGGAAATTATCGTCCCACTCGCCGATGTCCTGGCCGCACCAGTGCACCGTACCCCGCGCCGGCTGCACAAAGCCGCACAGGGTGCGCAGCAACGTGGTCTTGCCGCTGCCGTTCGCTCCTTGTACTTGCATCAGTTCCCCGGCGGAAAGCGTGAAGCTCAAACCGGTGAACAGGCGATGGTCGCCACGCTCGCAAGCGAGATCGTTCACTTCCAGAATAATTGCCTGTTGCATGGGAAAACGCGACGCACGCCCGAAACAAAACAGCCGTGGATTATATACGATAGAGCCGGCCGCGGTGCGCCGCATCCATTGCGTTATAATCCGCGCCGCATCGGTCGTTAGCGATCAATTTGAACTGAGGAAGACATGGGATTTTTGACCAATAAACGCATCCTTGTTACCGGCATGATCAGCAATCGCTCGATTGCCTATGGTGTCGCTCGATCCATGCATCGAGAAGGCGCCGAACTCGCGTTCACTTACCAGGGCGACCGTGTAAAAGACCGTGTCACCGAGATGGCAAAGGAATTTGGCAGCTCCCTGGTATTCCCATGTGACGTTTCCTCTGACGCGGAGATCCATCAGCTCTTCGGCGAATTGACGCGGCACTGGGAAAAATTCGACGGCTTCGTGCATGCCATCGCCTTCGCTCCGCGCGAAGCGCTGGACGGCGAGTTCCTCGACGGATTCAGCCGCGAGGCGTTCCGTATCGCGCACGACATCAGCGCCTACAGTTTTCCCGCCATGGCCAAGGCCGCCCAGCCGCACTTGAACGACAAGGCCGCACTGCTGACCATGAGCTATCTCGGCGCAGTTCGCACCATGCCTCATTACAACGTCATGGGCATGGCCAAAGCTAGCCTTGAAGCCAGCGTGCGCTATTTGGCGATGGAACTGGGGCGCAAGGGCATCCGCGCCAACGGCATTTCGGCAGGCCCCATCAAGACGCTGGCGGCCGCCGGTATCGGCGATTTCGGAAAACTGCTCTCCTACAACGCCAAGCATGCGCCGCTCAAGCGCAACGTCACTGTCGAGGAAGTCGGCAATGTCGCGGCCTTCCTCTGCAGCGATCTCGCCAGCGGCGTTACAGGCGAGATCACCTACGTGGACGGCGGCTTCAATACCACCGCGCTCGGCTCCACCGAAGCCTGACCCCGCCCTTCTGGATACCAACAAAAACGCCGCTCACTGAGCGGCGTTTTTTTCATTGCTGCGTCGACAACTTGCCTGCTTATTTCTTCTCGTCAGCCGCAAATTCTTTCATGCTGATGTCGGCGCGCTGTTTCGCATCTGCCAGGAAAGCCAGCAACAGCTCTTCTCCAGTGAGTCTGCGAATCTGCTGCACATAAACGTTACGTTTGCCTTCGTCGATTGCGCCGGTTTCTTTCACTGCATCGATGCGCGCCAGCACATAGCCACCCTGACTGTCTGCAACGCCAACATATGCCGGCAGCTTGCCCATATCGGCACGGAACACCAGCTGCAACAGTTTCGGCTCGATATTGGAACGCAGGCTGCGCGAAACGTTCTGTGCCGCCTGCCAATTGACGTTGGCCTTCTCGCCTCGCTGCAAACGTTCCAGGATATCCTTGCCTTGCTGTGCCGCGAGTTCAGAAGCTCGCTGACGCTGCAGTGAATGCCGGATACTTGTCGCGACTTCGCCCAGGGGACGCACACTTGTCGGCTTGTATTCCACCACTCGCGCAGCCAGCATGGCGTTCGTTCCGATTTCGATGGAAGCCGTGTTACGCTTATTCTTCAATACGTCTTCCGAAAAGACTGCCTGCAGGACCTTATCCGTCCATTGCCCGGATGGCGCCTGACCTTTGCTCAACCACACGCCGTCCTGCACGGTCGCCTTGACCAGCTCCGCCGCCGGCACCAGGGTATCGCTCTGCTCATAGACGGTGTCATTGAACTTCTCGGCCAGTTCAGCGAATTTATCAGCGGCAAGCTGCATCTTGAGACGCTGCGTGATCAGACCACGCACCGTGCTCAGGGCCTGCACCTTGGCAGGTTTGACCGCCAGCAATTTGATGACGTGATAACCGAACTCGGACTGCACCAACTCGCTCACTTCGCCGACCTTGAGGCTGAACACGCTGTCCTCGAACGGCTTGACCATCGCGCCACGACCGAACATGCCCAGGTCGCCGCCATTCGATGCCGATCCCGGATCTTGCGAATGCTGCTCCGCCAGCGCCGCGAACTTGGCCGGGTTCTGCTTCGCCTGTTGCAGCACCTGCTCAGCTTTGGCTTTGGCCGCCTGCTTGTCCGCATCCGAAGCCTGCTTCGCCACCCCAATCAGGATGTGTGCCGCCTGCCGTTGTTCCTGCGTCCCGAAATCGGCGATGTGTTCGTTGTAATACTGTTCAATCTCGTTCTCGGATACCGAGATCGTCCGCTGCAAGGATTCGGCCGAGAAAGTCACATATTCGACGCGGGCACGTTCCGGCAACTGGAACTCGCTGGCATTCTTTTCATAATATGCCTTGACGTCCGCATCGCTCACTTGCACTTGTTTCAGAAAGTCTTCCGGGCTCAATTTCGCCACGACGACGGTGCGCTGCTGCTCGTTCAGGCGGATCAGTTTTTCTGCCACCACATCTGCTGCATAGCCGTTTTGTGCATAGGCATCGGTCAGTTGGCGCGCCGCCAAGTCCTGACGCAAGCGCGCCTCGAATTGCAGGCGGTGCATGCCACGTTCGTTCAACGCCGCCTCGTAAAGCTGCATGTCGAACTTGCCATCCCTCTGGAACGCCCCGACACTGGCTATAACCTGTGCCAATTGCTCGTCACCGAGCAGCAGACCGGCCGTCCTTGCTTCGCCTGCCAACACGCGCTGGTTGACCAGAGTCTCCAGCACAGAACGTTTGATCTCGGGCGTGTCGAAGAACGCCGGGTCCCAGTTGCTCCCGGCCATTTCACGTATCCGTTGCCGCTGCTGTTCCAGCGCATCGTCGAATTCCTGCTGCCCGATTTCCTCGCCATCAACCTCGGCCAGCGGCGCAGGCCCGCCGGAATTTTGATAGGAATCCACGCCCCAAAGCGCGAACGGCAGAATGATGAGTGCCAGTACGATCTGTACCAGGCGTTTTTTTTCATGCACGAAATCGAACATATCAGCCTACCCGAAAGAGCGGACGTCGCTTCGGACATCCAACATGAAAAAAGGCGAACTTTCGTTCGCCTCTGTTTGGCGGAGTGGACGGGACTCGAACCCGCGACCCCCGGCGTGACAGGCCGGTATTCTAACCAACTGAACTACCACTCCATGACTCAGTACTACACGATCCAACAAACCGCTGGTGGGTGCTGACGGGATCGAACCGCCGACAATCGCCTTGTAAGGGCGGTGCTCTACCAGCTGAGCTAAGCACCCGACAAAGAATACTAGTTTACAGCATCTTTCAGGCCTTTGCCAGCGCGAAATTTGGGAACCTTGGCTGCCTTGATCTTGATCGCGGCTCCGGTCTGCGGATTGCGCCCGGTACGAGCGGCGCGTTTGCCCACGTAGAAGGTGCCAAAGCCAACCAGGCTCACGTCTTCCCCCTTCTTCAGGGACTTCTTGATGGATTCGATGGTTGCGTCCAATGCGCGACCTGCGGCTGCCTTGGAAATATCGGCGGATTTTGCGATTGCTTCGATCAGATCAGATTTATTACTCACGCGATTCCCCTTTGCTTGTTGGTTGAGAACACAGGACAGCCCTGCGACGGCTTTATATCAAGGGCCATTGGACGGGTCAAGCAGATGGGAACGGCCGCCCGGCCTGTCAATGCTTGATCGCGGGCGACGCACCGGCCTCGTTGATGACCGCCGGCGACGTCACGGCGGCGACCTCGGACTCCGTCAGCGGCTCCGGCTTACGCTCCAGCGCCATCTCCAGAACCTGCTCGATCCACTTCACGGGATGGATGTCCAGCTTGTTTTTCACGTTATCCGGGATCTCGACCAGATCCTTGGTGTTCTCTTCGGGAATAAGGACGACCTTGATGCCGCCACGCTGCGCCGCCAACAGCTTTTCTTTCAGGCCACCAATCGGCAACACTTCGCCGCGCAGCGTGATCTCGCCCGTCATCGCCACATCTGCGCGTACCGGAATATCGGTCAACGCTGAGACCATGGCGGTACAGATGCCGATACCGGCACTCGGACCATCTTTGGGCGTGGCGCCCTCCGGCAAGTGGATGTGCAGATCGCTTTTCTCGTAGAAGTTTCCGGCGATGCCCAGCGCACCGGCCCGGCTGCGAACCACGCTCAGCGCGGCCTGTATGGACTCCTGCATCACCTCGCCCAGCTTGCCGGTAGTCGTTGTCTTGCCCTTGCCCGGCAGCACGGCCGTCTCGATGGTCAGCAACTCGCCGCCCACCTCGGTCCACGCCAAGCCCGTGACCTGACCGATCTGATTGGTCTTCTCGGCGATGCCGTAACTGTAGCGGCGCACGCCGAGGTATTTATCCAGATTGCGCGCATTGATCGTGACCTTGTTGTCGCGCCCCTTCAGCAGCAGCGACTTCACCACCTTGCGGCAGATCTTGGACAATTCGCGCTCCAGGCTGCGCACGCCGGCTTCGCGCGTGTAGTAGCGCAAGATGTCGCGGATCGCGCTTTCCGAAACACTGATCTCATCCGCCTTCAGGCCGTTGTTCTTGATTGCCTTGGGCAACAGATAACGCGTGGCGATATTGACCTTTTCATCCTCGGTATAGCTCGACACATGGATCACCTCCATGCGGTCCAGCAGCGGCGCCGGAATGTTCATGCTGTTGGAGGTCGCGACGAACATCACGTCGGACAGGTCGTATTCGACCTCGACATAGTGATCGACGAATGTGTGGTTCTGCTCCGGATCGAGCACCTCCAGCAGCGCCGACGAGGGGTCGCCGCGAAAGTCCATGCCCATCTTGTCCACTTCATCCAGCAGGAACAGCGGATTCTTCACCGCGACCTTGCTCATGTTCTGCAGGATCTTGCCCGGCATGGAACCGATGTAGGTACGGCGATGGCCGCGAATCTCGGATTCGTCGCGCACGCCGCCCAGCGACATGCGCACGAACTTGCGGTTGGTTGCGCGCGCGATGGACTGCCCCAGCGAGGTCTTGCCAACGCCGGGCGGACCGACCAGGCACAGGATGGGCGCTTTCATCTTGCTCACGCGCTGCTGCACCGCGAGATATTCGACGATGCGCTCCTTCACCTTTTCCAGCCCGTAGTGATCGGCTTCCAGTATGTCTTCGGCATGCTGCAGATCGGTGTCGATCTTGGTCTTCTTCTTCCACGGCAAGCCGACCAGCACGTCGATGTAATTGCGCACCACGGTCGCCTCGGCGGACATGGGGGACATCAAACGCAACTTCTTCAGTTCGGCTTCTGCCTTGGCGCGCGCATCCTTGGGCATGTGCGCGGCCTGGATCTTTTTCTCGATTTCCTCGATGTCGGCGCCGTCTTCGCCTTCGCCCAGCTCCTTCTGGATCGCCTTGACCTGTTCGTTCAGGTAATACTCGCGCTGGCTCTTTTCCATCTGGCGCTTCACGCGGCCGCGGATGCGCTTCTCGACCTGCATGATGTCCAGCTCTGCTTCCAGCAGGCCGAGCAGGTGTTCGAGGCGCTGACGCACGTCGAATATCTCCAGCACTTCCTGCTTCTGCTCCAGCTTCAGGGGCAGGTGCGCGGCGATGGTATCGGCCAGACGGCCGGCGTCGTCGATGCCGGCCAGCGAAGTCAGTATCTCCGGCGGTATCTTCTTGTTCAGCTTGACGTATTGGTCGAACTGGTTGATCAGCGCACGGCGCATCGCCTCCGCCTCATGGCCGATCTCTTCGTCGATGGGAACGGGCTGAATCTCGGCATCCAGATGCGACTTGTCGTCGAAGATGCGCAGCACTTTGGCGCGCTGCGTTCCTTCCACAAGGACCTTGACCGTGCCGTCGGGC
>JBQGEN010000484.1:0-2555 GCA_052039615.1 Sideroxyarcus sp.
GTGGAAAATATTATCGACTCGACAATGCCACGGTCGCACCTCGCCCCGTGCAGCGGCCGAGACCGCCGATCTGGTTTGGCGCCTGGGCCGAGCCGGCGATCCGCCCAACCGCGCGTCTCGGCGACGCAAGGTTAGTCGGGCCTTCTGCCAAACTTCAAGAAAAAGCACCCGGCGCGGAGCGGTATCGAAAAGCGTGTGCGGAAAATGGCGCAAATGAAAGTGAGATCGCTTTGTTTCGCTATGTCTTTGTAGCGAAAAGCAAAAACGAAGCGGCCAGCGCGGCGGGAAGCTCGTTTATCTACGCGTTCGAAAGAATGTACTTCCGCTGGCCCCACCCGGTCGTCAAGCGCCCGCAAGGGCAACTCACGATCGAGCGGCTCGCCGAAGACCGGATTATTTTAGGCGACCCGAAAACGTGCATTGACGAAATCAACCGGTTTCGAAGCGAACTAAATTTGAAGCATTTGGTCTGCCGGTTCTCCGTCCCGGGAATTCAGCGCGAAGCCTGCGAAACTTCTCTGGACCTGTTTACACGGGAAGTCATGCCGGTGCTCCGCGCACAAGTCGAGTGACAAGAGCGCGGATTGGGAAGTGCGCATTAGAAATTTTCGCGTACTTTGCGGTCAAAATATCCGAAATGGTCGGCTCCAGCCGTCCGCCTATTTTGTGACCTCTATACTATACTTCAGAATTCGCGCCAGATGCGCAAATTTTTCGCCGATCGCAACTATCAGAAAGGGGGGAATTCCCGCGCCAAGTACGCCAAGCGCGCAAAGGCCACCCAACCCCTGGGTCCCAAGGAAATTTGAACTTTTAACTTGGCGGTCTTTGCGAGCTTTGCGAGAGCTAATCCTAATTTCAGTTGCGGCTTCGCCGCGCTGTGTTCTTTGTGGTGAATCTTTCGTTAGGTGGTCTGTAAATCGGCAACCAATAGAACAACTTGAGCCGCTGAACCTCAAGCCTGGAATTACGTCTACCGCCAGCCTTCGAAGTAGTCTTCCAGTTTGATGTCGTCCGAACCCGGAACGCGGATCTCGTCGGGGTAATTCGACTTTCGCGTCGCATCGATGCCCATCTTGGTCACGAGATGAGATCCTCCCGCCGGATCGTAAGAGGCGGGATCTAGCGGTGAGCCCTTCGCGTAAGTGACCATGAAAATATCCCTGTCGGCGCGCACTCGCGTTGCAATCGCGTGCAGCACTTCCTCATCATTCAATATATTCACATCCTGATCGACCACGACGACGTATTTGAGAAATGGGTCCGCCGCGAACGCCGCCATCGCCGCATTCTTGGGCTCGCCTTCGATGATCTTCTCGATCGATACATAGCAAATGAAGCGGCACCGGCCCGAGGTGGGCACGTGCACCGCCCTAACCTTGGGCGACGCCAGTTTCACTGTTCTCATGATTGTCGTGGAGCGCACGATCCCGGAGAGCAGAAGGTTATCGGCATGACCCACGAAGCTCGATTGATACAGCGCGTTGCGCCGCATGGTAATCGCTTTCACCTGAACGATCGGATTGTTGCGCTGCGGCCCGTAAGTACCGGGATATTCGCCGAAGGGCGCTTCCGGCTTGCGCTGCTTCGGAAGAATTTCGCACTCGAGTACGATCTCGGCATGCGCCGGTGCTTCCAAATCCAAAGTGCGGCAAGGCACCAGTTCCACCGGCTCGCCCATAATTCCGCCCGCGACTGAGAATTCATCCGTCTCGAGCGAAGTAAAAGAAAGGCAGCCCACGTAAAACGCCGGATGATGACCGATCGCAACCGCCATCGGAGTGGGCCGATTTTGCCTCTCGTACATTTGCCAAATGTAATGACCGTGAGCGGTCTCGGACAGTTGGATGCCGAAGGTATCGGGAGAGTGAATCATAAGCCGATAAATGCCGGCATTGCGCACTCCCGAATCCGGATCACGCATGATGCCAAACCCCGCCGTGATGTAACGGCCAGCATCCTTCTCATGGTAAGTCAGTATGGGCAGGCGGGTTACGTCCACATCCTTCCCGGTAAGGACAATCTCTTGCACCGGCGCTTCTCTGACGATGACTGGTGGCTTGGGATTCTCTTCGCGGGCAGCGTACTCGCGGACGAATTCCGGAAGTGTTCCGTTTTTTAGTCCTATGGCTCGAAATAGGCGGCGGGCATCGGCATGAACATTGGTTACCACCGGCAAAGCCGAACCTTTAACTTTTTCGAAGATGACGATCGGAAACTTCTTCTGCTGTTCCAATTTGGCGAGCACGCCCGTCACCTCGAAGTGCGGATCAACTTCCTTCTTCACTCGCACTACCTGATCCGGCGCCTCCGCCTCGACCTCAGCTAAAAAGGCTCGCAGGTCCTTGGCCATGGCATTACTCCTTTATTGACGTGCTACGGAAAGAGCATCACACAGATTGGAGTACTGAAGTGATGGAGTATGGAGTGATGGGCCAAAAACCCAGTACTCCAAATACCTATTACTCCAACCCTCCGCGAAGTGTTCCTAACTATTTCAAAAAGCTCAGGTCCAGAGCGTTTTGACTGTTGACCTTCTGCTGCATGCCATTTCT
>JBQGEN010000485.1:0-2158 GCA_052039615.1 Sideroxyarcus sp.
TATCCTTACGTCGACAACTTTGCGGCATTCCCGGAAGACCTGGACATCGCCATCAACGGCGCCGTGTTCATCCTCACCAACGATCCGCTGCAGCCGCTGACCCTGCCGGTGGTGGTGTCCAACCACGGCGGTCACGAAGCGCGTGACTATCGCGTCTTCGTCAGTTTTGGCGCGACCATGCAGGTTCAAACTGCGCCGGCCGGTTGTAGTGTCATTGCGCTTTCGGGTTCGCCGCCGCAGCCGGCGCCGTGGAAGGTGTGGACGCTGCCGGCGCCCATTCCGGCGACGGCCACAGTCTATCAATGCACTCCCGGCGGCGCGCTGCCCAACCCGATGGCACCCGGCAATTCGAGCACGCTCAATTTTACGGTGACCAAGACCGGCGACCCGGCGCGGCTTGCCCTGGATGACCTGAGCTTCCGTGCCGACGTGGTGGGCGAGATCGCGCTGAGCAACGGCACGCCTTTGTGGTTCCCCACGCCGATCGTTCGGGCCGACGGCCAACTGGATCGCGCCGACGACTACAGCCTGGACGGGGTGCGCGCGCGCGTGATCGGTTTCAACCTGAGCAAAACCGAGCCGGGCTATTGCACCGAGAACAACAGCCCGTTGCCTGCGCTGCCCGACGGCCTGGTGCAAATTGGCGAGGAATGTACCTTCCACAGCAATACCGGGGGCTGGTTCGGTTTTCAGACGCCCGGCTTTACTTATATTGCGGTGCAAAACATCACGGTCAAGGACCAGTTGCCAAGCGGGCAGGGCTATATTTCATCCACCGATCCGATGGTCAGCAGCACGGCACAGATCAAATCGCCGCAATTGATAGCGGAAACCAATCCGCCGCTCAATCCGCTGGACGAGGGCTGGATCGACTGGACCTTCAATCCGGTGGGGGCGTTGAGCAACCGCATCACGCAATTGGACGAATGGTTCCGCGTCAACGTCACCACCCGCATCCTGAACTCTGCGCTCAATGCGAGCGTGGCGCCCAATCTGCAGGCAGCGATAAGTGCAAACGTCCTGAATTCGACCTTTGAAGCCGTGTTCGCAGACACTAACGGTGTGGAGCAGGTGTTTCTGCTGGGGCCGGGAACGATAGGCTACCCGCTACCACCGGCCCGCACGGTCAACCTGACCGTGACCGAGCCGAATATCACGGTGGTCAAGACAGTATGCAACGAGACCCTGTATGGCGCCGGTCTCGCTTGCAGCAACTTCGTTCCGGCCGCCAACAATGGCGACACCTACGATACCTATATCTACAAAGTTGTCGTCGCCAACGGTACGGCCGCCAGTGGCGCGCCGCGGGCGCCGGCCTATGAAGTCAGCACTCTCGACATCCTGGATGCGAGCGACCTGATGTATGTCGTGCCGTTTGCCGGCGATGGTCTGGACAACGATGGGGACGGCCTGATTGACGGCGCCGATACGAATGGCGAGGGCGCCATCAGCGACAACGTCGTCAACAATGGGAATCCGCCCCAGCTTACCTTCTCCTACACCAACAGCAATGCCTTGTTGAAGATCAATCCGGGCGCTTCGGTCACCTTGTACTACCGCGTTGACCCAGACCAGACGGTGCAGGTGGGGCAGGCGCTGGTTAACAGCGTGACGGCGTCTTACGACACGCTGGCCGGCACATCCGGCGCGCAGACCGTAGTGCAGTCTGCCAGCGGCACCATCGGTGGCGCCCGCATCTACACATCGGCTGCATCCTCGGCCACGGTGCAGATGCTCATGCCGACGGTACAGCCGAAGAAAGTCGTCAAGCTGTCGCAGCCCGGCCATTCTGTGGTGGTCGCGCCTCCCGCGGCGCAGCCCGCGTCGGTGGGGGAGGAGATCGAGTACCAGTTGAACACCATGCTGCCGATTGCCGAGTTGCGCAATTTCGTGATCAGCGATCAGTTGCCTGCGGGCGTGCGCTGTATCGAGGCGCCAGTGGTCGACCTCGGCCCGACCGGCCCGTATGCCGCAGCCGGTTTCTTTCCAGGTGGCATCATCACACCGACTTGTACGGACACCCAGGTGACGTGGAATCTCGGCACCCAGTCGCTGACCAATGGCGCGGGCATCTCCTACTACGATTTTGCGGTCAGCTTCATCGGCCGTGTGGAAAACACCGCCAACACCAACGATGGCGGCATCATTTCCAACGGTG
>JBQGEN010000486.1:0-9576 GCA_052039615.1 Sideroxyarcus sp.
CGCTGGCTTCAATTCAGCACTTCCCCGCCCGACCCAAATTTCAGAGTCGACAATTCTTCGTTTGAAAGCTCGCGTCCGTGCCAGATGATCGCCTTCCTGGCGCCCGCGCCCATTGCCAGCTCCCGCATCGCGCGTATTTCAATCTGCGTGAAACCGCCTTCCGGATCTACCAGTGGATGCAATACGACGATGGGAGACGGGCGGAATATGCCGCCCATGCCCGCGCTGCTTGCCTTGCGCACAAAGTGCCTCATCACTTGCTCGGCAACCGTAAAATCGGAAAGCAGTGCACGCGGATGCGCGAACGGATTGACCAGTTCAGCGCCCCGTGACGCCGCGCCAACCGCAGCCTCGTTGCCAAATGCCAACGCCGTGACTTTGGGTTGGCGAACAAGCGCTATCAGCGGCGGCTCCGAAAGCTCGAAACCCGAGTTGACTTCGCGCACCGACAGCATGTCGGGCCGCAGTCTCACGTAAACCACCGGGTTGAAATATTGAAGAATGCCCATCAGCCGCAGCACTTGTCCGCGAGCGGGTACATGCCCAGCTTGTCCATCAACGCGCGGTCGCGTTCGACCTCCGGATTGCCCGTAGTCAGCAGCTGGTCGCCGTAGAACATGGAGTTGGCGCCGGCCAGGAAGCACAGCGCCTGCACCGCGTCGGACATCTCCTGGCGCCCGGCGGAGAGACGCACGAAAGCTTTCGGCATGGTGATGCGCGCCGCGGCGATCATGCGCACGAAATCCAATGGATCGATGTCTTCGGTGTCGGCCAGCGGCGTGCCTTCGACCTTGACCAGGTTGTTGATCGGCACGCTCTCGGGATACGGATCCATGTTGGCCAGCTGCGCGATAAGGCCGGCGCGCTGGGTGAGGTTCTCGCCCATGCCGATGATGCCGCCGCTGCAGACGTTCATGCCGGCCTTGCGCACGCGCTCCAGCGTGTCGATGCGGTCCTGGTAGTCGCGCGTGCTGATGATGTTGCCGTAGAATTCCGGCGCGGTATCGAGGTTGTGGTTGTAGTAATCGAGTCCGGCGTCCTTCAGTTGCTCGGTCTGCTTGTCGTTCAGCATGCCGAGCGTCGCGCAGGTTTCCATGCCCAGCGCGCGGACTTCCCTGACCATCTCCACCACGGCCTTCATGTCGTTCTCGGAGGGCTCGCGCCAGGCTGCGCCCATGCAGAAGCGCCCTGCACCGGCATCCTTGGCAGCCTTTGCCGCCTTCACCACTTCATCCACTTCCAGCATCTTCTTGTTCTCGACGGCGGAATGGAAGGAAGATTGCGTGCAGTAGCCGCAGTCCTCGGAACAGCCGCCGGTCTTGATCGACAGCAGGGTGGAAAGCTGTACCGCATTCGCATCGAAATGCTCGCGATGCACCTGTTGTGCGCGATACATCAGGTCGGAAAACGGCAGCTTGAACAGGGCTTCGATTTCGGCAACGCTCCAGCGCTGCTGCGCCGTTTCTGGTTTGGCCGGAACTGGGGATTCGATGGTTTGGGTTTGCATGGATGTATTAGCACGTAAAATGACGGGAGCGCATTCGCGACCCGGAACGGAAACAGGATCGGAACGACTTGTCCATTTTATCGCATCGCCTGCTTAACATCGGAACATTATTTGTGCGCCTGCTGCCCGCCCAGCCTTGCCTGCTGTGCGGCGCCGACAGCCACGCCGGCCTGTGCTGCCGCGATTGCGACGCCGAATTGCCGCGTCTGGACCAGGCGCATTGCCCGATCTGCGCGCTACCGACCGCGGACGGCAGCGTGTGCGGGGAATGCCTGCGCCGGCCGCCGCCGTTCGACCATACCGTGGCGGCTTTCCGTTACGCCTTCCCGATCGACAAGCTGATCCAGGCGATGAAGTTCCGCGAACAGCTGATCCTGGCCGATTATCTGGCGGATGCGGTGGCCCGGCGCATCACCGTCCGCCCGGACTGCATCGTGGCTCTGCCGCTGCATCCTGCCCGCCTGCGCGAGCGCGGCTTCAACCAGTCGCTGTTGCTGGCGCGGCGCATCGCCAGCCGCTCGGGCATCCCGCTGCTTGCCGCCGCCTGCACGCGCGTGCGCGACACGCCGCCGCAGTCCAAGCTGCCCTGGAAGGAGCGCGACAAGAACATGCGCCAGGCTTTCATGTGCAAGGGGAGCGACGCGCTGCGCGACCGGCATATCGCCATCGTGGACGACGTGATGACGACCGGGGCCTCGACCGGCGAACTGGCGCGCGCGCTGAAACAGGCCGGCGCGCGCGAGGTCAGCGTCTGGGTGGTGGCGCGGACGCTGCCGCACGACCATTAAGCTCACAGCGCCCGGAGTCTCTGCTGCACGAATTCCCGCAGCTGCGGGCTCAGGCTGTTCGATCCCAGCGCGCGCTGATAGGCGGCGCGCGCGTCCTCGGTACGCTGCAGTGCCTGCAGCGAGATGCCCTCGCCCATCATCCAGACACCGTTGTCGGGCGCCAAACGCAGCGCAAGCTGGAAATGCGTGACGGCCTCCTTGTGCCGCTCCTGTCGCTGCAGCAGCGCCGCGACGAAGGCATGGTAGTCCGGCTGACTATCGGCATGGGGCAGCGTCTTCTGCAGCGTCTCCAGCGCCAGCGGCAGGGCATCGCGTTCCACCTGCAGACGCGCCAGCAGCATGGCGAGCGCCGCCGCATGCGAATCGCGATCCAGCCCGTCCTGCAGCACCCGTTCCGCCTCCGCGTTGCGCTTGCCGCCCAGCAGCACGCCGACCAGCGCCAGGCGCGCCTGCTGGTGCAAGGGATCCAGGCGCAGCACGTTCTCGTAGCCCGCGATCGCCTCGTCCGTCATGCCCTGCTGCGCGGCATCGTTGGCTTTGTTGAATTCGTGCTCGACCCGCTGGCGCGGGCTGATCTGCTTGAGCGGACTGTGGTCCGAACTCGCTGCCGGCGTTGCACCCGATCCGTCCGCGACCTTGCTGCGCACTTGCTGCGGCTCGGGCCGGGCCGTCCGTACCGCCGCCTTCTCCGACTTCGCGTCCTTGGCCGAAGGCGCCGGCTTGCTGCGCAGGCTGTCGGGCAAGGGGATCGCACTTAGTTCGAAGCTCAGTTTGGCGGCGGGCAGACTGTTTTCTGCCACCACGAGGGACTCTGTCGCCGCCGCAGCTTGCGACGCCGGCGCCTCCGCCAGGGCGGGCACCAGTGCGTAGGCCGGCCGCTCCGGCGCGACGGGCGGAGCCGGCATGACCTGCGGTTCGGGCCGCAGATACCACAGGCCCGCCGCCAACGGGACCAGCACGGCCGCCGCCAGGAAGACATAACGCAACACGTGCGACTGCTTGCGCGGCGGAATGGCGCGTATCGTCGCCTCGCCCAGCGGCACGTTCTCGCCGCGCTTCTCCAGCTCGTTCAGCACCTCGTTGATCAGACTCATCGCAGCCAGATTCCCCATGCGCCCAGCGTCAGCAGGGCAGCCGAGGCAACGCCCAGCCACACCCATACCATCCAGTCCTTGCGCGATTCCGGCGTATCGGCCGCCGCCTTGCGCACGTGGCGCGCTTGCACCTGCTGGCGACCTTCCGCATAGGCCAGCAGCAGCGACTTGTGCGCGATGATGTTGGCCAGCCTCGGGGTGCCGCGCGTGACCCGGTGCAGCAGATTGACCGCGCCCGCATTGAACAGCGTCTCGCCCTTGAATCCGGCCACGGCCAGACGGTGGCGCAGGTAGCGGTCCATCTCGTCGCGGTGCAGCCCCTGCAACTGGTACTGGAAGCTGATGCGCTGGCGCAGCTGGCGCACCGAGTTGTGCTTGAGGCGCTCGTCCAGCTCCGGCTGGCCGAACAGCACGACCTGCAGCAGCTTGCGTTTCTCGGTCTCCAGATTGGTGAGCAGACGCAACACCTCCATGCTTTCCAGCGGCATCGCCTGCGCCTCGTCCAGGCACACCACCACGCGCCTGCCCTCGCGCGCGTAGTTGAGCAGCGTGTGCGTCAACTCCTTCAGCAGTCGGTGCTGGTCGATCGCACTGTCCACCTCGATGCGGAACTCTTCCGCCAGCGCCAGCAGCAGCGTGCGCGGCTCCAGATGGGGGTTGGGAATGTAGGCGGTGATGAAATTCGCGGCATAGCGCCCGCTGGTGCCGCCATCCTGCGTGCCGATGGCAGTCGTGGTGCGGCGATCGCTGTTGAGCGTGGCGAGGAACTTGCGGCACAGCAGGGTCTTGCCGTTGCCCACCTCGCCCACGATCTTGATGAAGCCCTCGCCGCTGCGCGCGGCGACCAGCAAGGTGTTCAGGCCCTCCTGGTAGTTGGTGCAGGCAAAGAAGAAGCTGGTGTCGGGGGTCAGCGAGAACGGCGCCTCGCGCAGTCCGAAATGCGCCAGATACATGATATCTACCGGGACAGATTCTTCATGCGCTCGCGGCTGCGCGCGATGTCGTCGGACCAGTCCTTGTCGCTGTCCACCACGGTCGGCTTGAGCAGGATCACCAGCTCGCGCTTCTCGGTAGTCTTGGTGGTCTGGCCGAAGATCGTCTTGGGCAACATCGGCAAGCCGGATTCATCGTCGATCGACGCCTGGCGCATCAAACCGCCGATCGCCACGATCTGGCCGTCCCGGGCGCGCACCACGCTATCTGTCTCCGACACCGAACTGGAAGCCAGCGGCAGGTTGAAGATGTTGGAGCCGCCGCCGGCGACTGTGCCCAGATCCACCGTCTTGGTCACGGTCGAGACCGTGCTTACCGACGGATGCACGTGCAGGATGATCTCGTTGTTTTCGTCGATACGCGGCGTCACGTCCAGCGCGATACCGGAAAAGAACGGCTGCACCTTCACCGTCGGTGCCGTCCCCGCCACCGTGGTGGTAGCCTGCGTTCCGCCGGAGACTTCGGTCACGAAGAACTCGTCGACGCCCACTTTCAGCACTGCCTTCTGGTTGTTCAACGTAGCGATGCGCGGGCTGGACAGGACATGCACATCGCCCTGTGCCTCGAGGAAGTTCAGCAGCGCCGCGAAGTTGCTGGTCTGGAAGGCCAGGCCGAACAGGGTTCCGGCGACCGCGCCGGCAGGAAGAAGGTTGGCTGTGGAGGAGGCCAGATTCGTCCCCGGCGTCGAGGCGATGATTCCGTTGGTCAGCGTGCCGCTGTTCGCCAGTGTGGTCCCCGGCGATATCGGACCGGCAGACAGAGCGCTGTTCGGCCCGGTCTTGAACGCGGACCAGTTCACCCCGGACTGGAAAGTGTCGCTCAGCTTCACCTCGATGATCTTCGCTTCCAGGATCACCTGACGTTCGATGGATATCTGCGACGCCTTGAGGTAGGCCGCCACGTACTTCAGCTCATCCGGCATCGCGCGCACCACGATCACCCCCGACATCGGGCTGATGACCACGCTGCGCCCCTTCTCGTTGCCCACGATCGCAGCCAGCGAGGTACTTAATTCGTCCCAGAAATCGGCACTGCTCGTCATGGTTACCTTGCTGCTGTCGCGCGTGCTGGCAGTAGCAGTCGCGGCAGCGGTGGCCGCGGCAGCCGTGGTTCCGGAAGAGCCGAGCGCGACGTCGGCCACCGAGCCGGAAGCCACCCGCAGCGACGACTTGCCTTCGCGTTGTCCGGTCAGATAACTGACCTGGAAGATGCGCGTCTGCAACGTCAGCGGCTGGATGTAGATGCGCGTTCCGTCCACCTTGTAGTCGTAGCCGTACATCTCGCGTATCGCTTCCAGCGCGTCGAATACCGTCACATCCTTCAGATTGAGCGAAATGGAGCCGCCGACGTCCGGATGCAGCAGCATGCTGTAACGGGTACCCGACACGATGGCCATGAACACCTGCTGCGCGGCGGTGTTGTTGACGGCAAGGTCGAACTTGGCCTCTGCCGGTTTTCCGGCGGCTGACGGCAAGGAGATCGACAACGGCGGCAACAAGGCCTGGTTCACCGTATCCGGTTTCGCGCTCTCGGGCGCCGCGACAGCGGCGTCCATCTCCTGGTTGATCTTGTCCGCCGTGTTCCTGGATGCGCCGCTCGCCGCACACCCCGACAGCAAGATCAACGCGAACAATCCTGACGCTCGTTTCATTTGACTCCTCCCACATCCTGTTCGGGCTTATCCGGCTGCCCGGTACTTTCTTCCTGTGCGCGGCCCCGTTGCGGCGCGACCTCGTTCATTTTGATGCTCACTTTGGGGAACAGCTCCATCACGCGTCGCCGCCCTTGCGCATCCTGCAGCACCACGCTGTCTTCCCTTACATCGACCAGCCTGGAATCGCCGGACTTGCCCCCCAGGCGCACCGTCTCGCCATTGATGATCGCGGCGCGGTATTGCGGCGAGATGATCGTCGACTGCAGGCCCTGCGGTGCCGCTTCGACCGGGACGGCCTCCGCTCCGCCGCCAGCGCCACCAGTGCCGGCTCCCAGATCGATCGCCGGCCGCGTCGGGTCCGGCAACGGCTCCGCAGCCGCGACCTGCGCGAGGCACAGCAACCATGCTGCAAGCGGCAACCTCAGACCTGTAGCCATGTCTCGTCCAGACTCAGTGTGTAGAGCGTCAGCGTCAGTTCCACGCTCGGATGTTGTATCACGTTCATCTTTGCCACGCCCCAGAACATGCGCGTCGGCAACTTCTCCAGTGCCGTCACATATTGCAGCAGATCGGCGTAGCTGCCGCGCACGGTGATCTGCACGCCATGCTTGTACATCTGCGTCTCCAGCGCACCCGCCACCGGCTGAACGCTGTCCGCGTCCGCCGCCTGCTCGATGAACGGAGTGACCGGCAGCGTTTCCATCGCCACCAGTTGCAGGCGCCCGTTGCGCCTGAGCATCTGCTCAAGCAGGGCGGCCATCTTTTCCGGCGGCACCAGCTTGTCGCGCCGGCTCTTCAGATAGGTTTCGCCGTCGGCGATCTGCTGCCGAAGTTGCTGTATGCGTTGGCGCTGCGGCGAGACGGCATCCGCCTGCCTCGCCTGCAACAGCGTGGCCAGTTGCGCCTGGATCTCCTTCATCTTCTCCTGCTGCTGCACGACTTGCGCGGAAAGCCGCTTTTGCTGCTGCAGCAGCGGGTTCAGGAACAACGAATCGATCAGCGACACCAGCAGGAATGCGGCAGCGATAAAGATCAACACGCGCTCACGCAGGGACATGCCGTCCACTTTGGCGGCGATCCGGCTGATCTGCTCCTTCATCTTCATTTCTGCTCCTCCGCGACCGCGGTCGAGCGCAGGCTGAACTCGACATAGCGCGCCACCGGCCTGTCCGTTTCCGCCTTGGGCTGCTGCATCTGCAGGGTGGCGAACGTCTTGCCGTGCATGATCTTCTCCTTGCTCAGGCGCTGGATGTAGACCGGGACCAGATGCGGGTCGAGCACCGCGCCGCTCAGACTCATCTGCGCGCCGTCACCGGTGATGTCGAATGCGGTGAGCCACAGCCCCTTGACCGACTGCCGCGCGAAGGCGCGCATATATTCCGAATATCCCCCGGTGTTGCCGAGCACGCCGCTCTGCAGCAGGTGCAGCTGCATTTCCTGCGCCGCAGCCTGGCGCTCCAGCTGTTTCAGTTCCTCTTCCAGCAACTGGCCGGCACGCTGCGGCGAAAATTCCCCGGCATAGCTGACCAGGCGCGCCTGCTCGGCGGCATAACGCTTGCCCATCTCCTCCGTCTGTTTGGACATCTGTTTGACCTGGTACAGCGCGTAGCCGTAGAACAGCGTGGAACCCAGCACGATCAGGCCCAGCGCCTGCAGCATGGTCAGTACGGAGAAGTACTTCTTCTGCGTGAGGAAGATCGGATTGAACAGGTTGATCTGCTGGCTCATAGCGCCTTCTTCTCCTGACGCAACGCCGCGCCCAGCGCCGGCAGCGCGTGGCAGGCATATTCACTATCCGCCAGCTCCGGCACGCCGCCGATGTCCATGCCCTGGGCCAGATCCAGCATCTCGACCGGCAGGCCGAGATTGCTCGCCAGCACTTGCTCCAGCCCCAGCGATGCCGGCGCCGAGACCAGCATGCGGCTCACCGGGATGTGATGGAACTGGCGATCGAAGTAATCCAGCGAACGCTGCGCCTCCAGCACCACGCGATCCACGTACTGCTGGCGCAGCGCCTCGTCGGCATCCTGCAACTGACCGAGCGTGATGTCGATGCGGCGCGCCAGGAACAGTTCGCCATCGCAGGTGATGGTGAGCAGGGCGCCGTCGTCGCTGAACGACAGCAGGACCAGACCGCGCGCCTCCGTCTCGAACAGGGCCGCGATGTTGCGCTGCGCCATCTCGGGGATGTCGATCACGTTCAGGTCCATGCGAGCCTTTTCGAACAGACCGATGCGCCGGCGCACCGTCTCGTTGGAGGCCGCGACCGCGTACAGCGATTGCGGACGGTCGCTGCCGTATTTGTGGCTCGGGATCTGCAGCACGTCGATGGTGGCGTCGTCGATGTGGTAGCTCAACGAATCCTTGATCTTCCAGCGTATCGCGGTCTTCAGCTCATCCACGGGAACGTTGGGCGCATCCACCATCAGTATCTGGTATTCGTTGGCGGACAACAGCGTGGTGAATCTGGACGCATCCAGTTGCGCCTCCTTGCATACCTTCTCCAGCGCGGCGGCCGTCACTTCGACCAGCGGATGGAAGGAGCAGCGCGTCACTTGCGGGCGTCCACCCACATATGAGGCTTGCGCGATATGTACGCCATTTTTGCTGAGAATGACGGAGACCCAACCGCCATCGCGGGAAGTTCGCTTAAATAACTTGATAAACTGGGGCATTTCCATAATTGACGCGAACTTAAGTTACTAACCCTTTGCTGTCAAGGGAATTTTAGCCTGCTTCATGCCCGCCATCAGACACCGCCTGACCGCTTCTCGACAATAATCGACAAACATGCCGTTTTACCGGCTCTCCCCACATCCAGCGCCTGCCCGAAAACGGACATCAATAACTTTCACGGCGATAGATGAAACTGTTATTTCCTTTATACACGCCAAATGTTGCCGTTCCCGTAGTAAGCGGCAAATAACCCGGCGCTGTCGGATCGATCGTCGCGATACCTGCCCCGGCGCTCGGTTTGCCCAAGCGGATACTCAGCACCCCGTTGAGCAGATCGCCGGAGGATGGAGTCAGGGTCACCGTAGTCGTTCCCGCGCCGACCGGATAACTTGCCAGCAATACCAGGTTCGTGACGTTGTCGGTGATACTGTTGCGCCAGCCGGCCGCCGTGAAATACTGTGCCGTGGCCGTCAACGTCAACGGCAGTAATTCCGATCCGTATGCATTGGAAACCTTGATGCGCCCGTTGACGATCTTGACACCCCCCTCGACCGAAGTACCGGCGGGCACCCGCAGCGAAATCACGCCGTCCGCGTCTACCGCACGGACGTAGATGTCGGTCGGATCGGTCGGCGTTGTGCCGAAGGTATAGATTGGCGCCGGCGGCGTGCCCGGGGATACCGTAGCCCCCTTGCTGAAGGAGGTGGCAGCAATGGCATTCCCGGTCAGCGCCCCGGAAGTGGCGGCCGGCGGATTCTGCGTCGTTGTGCTGCCGGGCGCATCCCACGCAGTCAGTGTCACGGCCGCCGCAAAGTTCGGCGAGGTATTCGCAGTTCCGTCGTAATTCTGCGTTATCAAACCTGC
>JBQGEN010000487.1:0-2021 GCA_052039615.1 Sideroxyarcus sp.
GCCGTTTTCCAAACATCACGCGCTAGCTCTATGAGCATGCCGTGCCTTTTCTCAATTGATGCAGCATTCCACGTAGGAAACGCAGCCAGTTTTTCATTAATCCTAGAGATGGATGTGTTTTGTCCAACCTCGGTTAGCGCCACTAAACTGCGAGTCAGATAGTTTCCGCTCTTGCGGTACTCAGTCTGCTTGGCCGTGTAGAAGTCATTGCCTGCCACGATGTTGATAGGCTTCTCCAGCAAGGTCAGGTTGCCCAGTCGGTTCTTATAGTCATCGTAGACCATCCCCGGGTTCTCGGTGGTCCACTTGCTGCGCAGATCGTCCTCCGGCTTATTGGGCAGGATGTGCTCGATTTCCAGATTGGTGAACGGCTCCAACGTGCCGGGCACCTTCAGCCCGCTGAAGGCCATCTCGACGTGCTGTGTTAGCCGCGCTAGCAGATAGCGTGTCCTGTACTGCTGCATCGAATACAACGTGAAGCGTTTGAGAGCATCAGCCAGTTCCTGCGACTTGCCCGCCATGTTCTTCTCGAAACGGTCAGCGACGAATGTGTTGAGCTGAACCTTCTGCCTCACCGGATCAGTCATTTCCGCAATCGCGCGTAACTCGTCGGCCCATTGAGAGAAGCTACGCTCCAGATCCTTGGTCGGGGTCTTGGTAAAGATGTAATAGAAGAGAA
This sequence comes from Sideroxyarcus sp., assembly GCA_052039615.1. Taxonomy (GTDB): domain Bacteria; phylum Pseudomonadota; class Gammaproteobacteria; order Burkholderiales; family Gallionellaceae; genus Sideroxyarcus. The sequence goes on from JBQGEN010000487.1 coordinate 680, forward strand.
AACTCTCTAACTGCGCCACGAAATGGTCGAACAACGGCTTGGGAAAATTGGCCGCCGCTAGGAGCAAAACGTAATGCAAGCTGAACGCGCCCCCAGCCAGCCTCTTGAGACTGTCCATCGCCAAGCTGGGCTTGCCATCATTACCCAGCCCATTGGCAAAGGCCAAGTAGTGCTCGACGTTGCGGATCACCTTGCGCACGAACTCGAAGGGCTTGTTCGTGTAATCGCACAACGCCGCGTTGTCCTTGGCCACGAACCAGTCGTAGATTTCGTCCTCACGCACCACCGAGTCACTGCGCTCGTTCTTGATGACGTAGTTGGCCATCAGGAAATAGCGGAGAAAGCGAAGCGGCTTTTCCTTCCCCTTCTCCAGCGGCTTTGTGATCTTTTTCCATTCGTCTTTAAGCTGGGTGAACTGCGTTTGCTTGACCTGTGTGAACAGCAAGTTCTTGAGTAGGTCCATGGGGTTCAGGCCGACACCGCGCTCGTTGATGGTCTCGAAAATCTTCAGTGCGCTACTGACATCCGTGGAAATCTGGATGAACACCACGTTGTTGGCCAGATAGCCCCAATACTTCTTCAGCTTGGCGACGTCGTCGTAATTGTCCTTCAAGTAGCTATACAGTGTGCTGTATGCATTGACCAGATTTTCCAATGATCCAAAGCTAGCGATGCCCGCAGCCTGAATGCCTGCGCGTACAGCTTGCGGATCGGCGTCCAATTCCACCAGTTTGGCCATTACTTCGCCCGCATTCTCGTAACGCGGCTCAAGCTTCAGGTTGGTACGAACCTCGCCATCGCTATCCACATAGCTGGTCGAAATTAGCCCCGAAATCATCTGCCGCTGTGGCTCGCCCTGAAACAGATGCTTCAGCGCGCACAGCAGCAGGAAAAACGTAGTTAGACGCTGCTGTCCGTCGATAACCTCGTAATGGTTCTTCTGATCGGTCGGCGACACTAGCACAGTGCCGATGAAGTATTCCCGCGTCGTACCTGCATCAATCTGCTCGCCTATGTCTTCCAAAAGCTGATGCACTTCCTTGTCCGTCCAGACGTACTCACGCTGATAGTCCGGGACGATGTAGAAGCATTCCCTGAAGGCTTCCTCGATGCTGTATTTGTGGTTTTCGATACGTGCCACGTTTCTTCCTCCACTAATTTCAGTAACTCAACACCGGCGCCAACCAGCGCTCCGCCTCTTCCACCGTCCAGCCCTTGCGCTTGGCGTAGTCCGCGACCTGATCCTTATCCACCTTGCCAGTGGCGAAGTACTGCGCCTGTGGATGCGAGAAGTAGAAGCCACTCACGGCGGCGGTGGGCAGCATGGCGTAGCTCTCGGTCA
>JBQGEN010000488.1:0-1680 GCA_052039615.1 Sideroxyarcus sp.
CTGCTCCTTGCTCATCTCTAGCGAGAAGATCGCTACCGGTATGTTCTTTTCGCCACTAGCATGCCAAATAGCATTCAAAGCCAACGCCGTTTTTCCCATTGCCGGCCGCGCGGCGAGGATAACCAGGTCGCTCTTGTGGAAACCGGTTGTGAGGCGGTCGAGGTCTTCGAAGCCGGTCTCGACGCCGGTGACCTCGCCTTCGGCCTCGTAGAGGCGCTGAATCATCTCGAGCGCACCAGGCGCGAGCTCCGAGACGGGGGCGAGGTGCTCTCTCAGGGTACGGTTGGAGACGCCGTAGACGAGCTGTTCGGCTGCGTCGAGCGCTTGGCCGACGTCATCCGGCTCCCGAAAGGCGTCCTCGGTGATGCGGCTTCCGACGTCGATTATCTCCCTTAACAGAGCCTTGCCGCGTACGATGTCCGCATACCTGCTCGCGTTGGCCGCCGTAGGCACGCTCTCGACGATCTGGAAGACGTAGGCCCGCCCGCCGACCTTGTCGAACTCCCCCATGGTCCTAAGCTCGTTGGTCAGGGTGAGCTGGTCTATGGGGTCGCCGCGTGAGTACAGGCGCGTCATCGCACCGTAGATGATCCGGTGCACCTCCGAGTAGAAGTCCTCCGCGGTGAGTCGCTCGGCTACCGCCGCGACCGCAGTCTCGGAGACGAGCATGGCGCCAATTACCGCCTTCTCAGCCTCCAAGTCGTGCGGCGGCACACGAGCGGCAGCCTCGCCCGTGGGAACCTCTCGCATCCTCCCTCGCCTCTCCATGGACCCCTCAATATGCAGCAAAAAGGGGCCCGTTACAAGACGGAGCCCCTAATCTTCTGGTCGAGGTTGTGCCTGAAGCTACACCTTACGTAAAGACGTTAAATGCAACGACACTACAATTTCGGCACCACGATCACTTTGACGCTCGCCTCGACGTCACCGTGGACCTGTATGGGCACCTGGTGGGTACCGAGGGCCTTGATGGGCTCGGGGAGCCGGATACGACGCCTGTCGAGGTGTATGCCGCGAGCGTTCTCGATCGCGTCGGCGATATTCGCGGCGGTGACCGAGCCGAAGAGCCGCTCGTCCTCACCGGTACGCGCCTCGATAGTGATCACGCTCTTGTTGAGCGTCTCGGCCACCTCTGTAGCCTGCTCGGCCAGGCGCCGGTCGCGCTCCTCGGCCTCCTCCATCTGGTGGCGAGCCTCCTCCAGCTTGCCTGGGGTAGCCACCTCGGCGAGCCCGCGCGGCACCAGGAAGTTGCGCACGTAACCCCGGCTCACGTCCACGATGTCGCCACGCCGCCCGATCTTCTCAACGTCCTGCGTAAGGATGACCTGCACCTTCTCTACCCCCTACCGTCCGACCACGTACGGCAAGAGTGCCATCTCGCGGGCGCGCTTGATCGCGGTCGCTGCCTCGCGCTGGTGCTGTGGACAGAGCGCCGTGACCCTGCGGGCACGGATCTTGCCCCTATCCGAGGTGAAGCGCCGCAGCATGTTGTAGTCCTTGTAGTCCACGTAATCTATGTTCTCTTTGCAGAACATGCACGGTTTGTTCTTGGCCGGACGTGCTCCGCGGTTGAAACTGCCTCTTCTCCTACCCACTCAGATCCTCCTGTTCTCCAGAAATCCTAGCCCGCAGCCTCGGCCGGCTCCGGCTTGTGAGCGTACGTCGGCGGGAGCTTCACCA
>JBQGEN010000489.1:0-16933 GCA_052039615.1 Sideroxyarcus sp.
ACAATGCGCGCCTTTCAATTTTCACCTAAAAGGCGTCGCAACATGAGTTTGAACAAAGTCCCCTCCGGCAAAGACCTTCCCAACGACTTCAACGTCATCATCGAGATCCCGATGCATGGCGAGCCGGTCAAATACGAAGTGGACAAGGATTCCGGCGCGATCTTCGTGGACCGCTTCATGAACACCGCGATGCACTATCCCTGCAACTACGGCTATATCCCGCACACCCTCTCTGACGACGGCGACCCGGTGGACGTGCTGGTCATCACCCCGGTGCCGCTGAACGTCGGTGTGGTGGTGCGCTGCCGCCCGCTGTGCGTGCTGAAGATGGAAGACGAGTCCGGCTTCGACGCCAAGGTGCTGGCGGTGCCGGTGGACAAGCTCTCTACCCTGTATCGCGGCCTGAAGAGCCACACCGAATTGCCCGAGATCGTACTGAAGCAGATCGAGCACTTCTTCGCGCACTACAAGGACCTGGAGCCGAACAAGTGGGTCAAGATCGGCGGCTGGGAAGGCGTGGAAGAAGCGTGCAAGGAGATCATGGCCGGCGTCGCCAACTACCAGAACGCAACGGACAAGCCAGAGTTCTAAATCACGGGAGACGCAAGATGACCGCACGCATCATTGACGGCAAGGCCATCGCGCAGGAAGTGCGCGCCGAATGGAAGACGCGCGCCGATGCATTGAAAGCGCGCGGCATCACGCCCGGCCTGGCGGTCATCATCGTCGGCGAAGACCCGGCGTCCAAGGTCTACGTCGCCAACAAGGTCAAGGCTTGCGCCGAGCTGGGCCTGCATTCCGAACACATCGCCCTGCCCGCCGACACCAGCGAAGCAACCTTGCTGGCAAAGATCGCCGAACTGAACGCCGACCCGAAGATACACGGCCTGCTGGTGCAACTGCCGGTGCCCAAACACATCGACAGCGACAAGGTATTGAACGCCATCAGCCCGGCAAAGGACGTGGACGGCTTCCATCCGATGAACGTTGGCGCGCTGGCCACCGGCAACATGCGCTTCGCACCCTGCACGCCCTATGGCTCGCTGATCCTGCTGCAAAAGAGCGGCGTGAGCATTGAAGGCAAGCATGCCGTGGTCGTCGGCCGCAGCAACATCGTGGGCAAGCCGATGGCACTGCTGCTGTTGCAGCACAACGCCACCGTCACCATCTGCACCTCCAAGACCAAGGACCTCGCCAAGCACACGCGCGACGCCGACATCCTGGTGGTCGCGACCGGCAAGCCGAAGATGATCACCGGCGACATGATCAAGCCCGGCGCGGCGGTAATCGACGTCGGCATCAACCGCATGGCGGACGGCAAGCTGTGCGGCGACGTGGATTTCGATTCGGCCAAGGAAGTCGCGGGCTGGATCACCCCCGTGCCCGGCGGCGTGGGTCCGATGACCATCACCATGCTGGTGGCCAACACCGTGCAGGCGGCGGAACGCACGGCTGCCTGAGCGCAGCTTCCCCGAAAAAAACCAGGCCGCGCATGCGGCCTGGTTTTTTTCTGCGTCAACTTCGGTGACGCGCTTCAGTCGCTCGCCGGGCAGGCCGCTTCATCCGTCTGCGCGAATATCCGCCCGAGATGCAGTACCGGAACGGCCGCGCCTTGGTGCTCGAAACAGGAACAGGCGAATCTGGCCCACCCCGCCGGTTGCTCCGGCAGCGGACATGGCGGCACATCGCCGACCTCCACGGCAACAGGCAACTCGTCCAGCACCAATGCGCCGAAGCGCGCCGGCCCTTCCGGCTCATCCTGATAAGCCGCGACTGCAAGCAGGCGCGGAACCTGCACGGCACCGCCCAGGCGTGCCGCCATATCCAGCACCGGCAGCAGTCTGCCTTCCCAGGACACCACGCTGTGACAATGCGGCGGCGCGCAAGGCACCGGATGGAGCACAGGATGGTCGATGATGTGGACCAGCACCCTCGCTCCGACCGCAGCACGGATGCCCTGGCCGAAATCGAGCAACCATGCGTTGTGACGCATCCCCGGTAGACGTTGTGCCATCACGCCGCCACCGAACGCGCCACGTGCGCCATCAGGCGCCCGGTGTCGGAAACACAGGCGATTCCGCCTTCATCCAATTCGAGCAGTCCCAGCAGCGGCGAAGAGGCCGAGCGCATGGCGGCGGGCAAGGCCTGCCGCCGGTTCAGCGCCTGCTCGATGCTGACGTCATCGCACAAGATGCCCACACATTCGCCATCCGCACCCAGCAGTACGCAGGCACGACGCTCGGCGGGAATTGCACCGAGCAGGGACAGGTCCGGCGCCAGGCAGTAGACCGGCCAGCGCCGCCCTGCGTGCTGCAGCCAGCCGACACTCAGCGACCCGGCATCGCGCACATCGACTTCAGCCGTCGCCTCGAGTGCCAAGATCTCGCTTTGCGGCACCACCAGACGCAAACCGGAGATCTTCAGCAGCGCCGACGGCGCGGTTCCTGCCTGCCGGGAAAGTGTCGTGGAATTCATCGCCGGGTCAACCTGGACACATGCTCCAGCAGCGTCTCGTCATTGAAAGGCTTGACCATGTGCACATCGACCCCCGCGGCCGTGCTCATCTGCCGGTGCTTCTCGGTCGAACGCGAGGTGATCATGATCACCGGCACGTGCCTGGTATGCTCCGAGTAGCGTACGTTGGCCGTCAATTCCAGGCCGTTCATGCGCGGCATCTCCATGTCGGACAGGATGATGTCGGGCACGAATTTCTCCAGGATATTCACCGCATCCAGACCGTCGTTGGCCGTGCGCACGTCGTAGCCCGCATCCTTCAGCACTTGCGCCAGGGCACGGCGGGCGGAAAGAGAATCGTCCACCACCAGCGCACGCGGCGTGTCGTTCCGCTCCTGTTCCCCGGCGGCGGCAGGTGCCGCATTCGGCCCGGACCCGGTGCGTTGCAGCGGCTCATGCAGCAATTCGACCAGGTCGATAACCGGCGCCACGCCGCCATCACCCAGGATGACGGCCCCGATCACCCCCCTCGCACGCGGCACATAGCGGCCGAATTTCTTCATCACCACTTCGCGGCTGTCGAGGACCTCCTGCACCATGACCGCGCTGATCGTGCCGTCATCCAGCCGCATCAGCAACACGGGGAAGCCCTCCCCGTCATCCGCGCGCCGGTCATGGGGCAGCGACAGGATATCCTCCAGCCTCGCCAGCCCGTACAACTTCTCCCCGTCACGGAAGAACTGGCGCGATCCGATCCGGGTGATCTGGTCACGGCTCGCATAGCGGATGTCCTCGATGCCACGGCTGGATATCGCCAAGCGCCGTTCATGCTGGCGCACGATCAGCGTATGCGTCGCCAGCAACGCAGCCGGCAGCCGCAACTCCACGCTCAAGCCCTGTCCGCGCTGCGAGTTCAGTGCCAGCATGCCTTTCATTTCCTGCACGCGACTGTAGACGACATCCATGCCGACGCCGCGCCCGGACACCTGCGAGGCCTCGTCGCGCGTGGAGAACCCCGGCGCCAGGATCAGACGCGCGAGTTCGTCCTCGGTGTGATCGTGTTCCGGCCTGAGCATGCCCTTGCGTTCTGCCATGCGCCGGATCGAGGCATAGTCCAGGCCGGCGCCGTCGTCCCGGCAGCGCACGACGATCGAGTTCCCCTCGTGCGCAAAGCTCAGTTCGATACGCCCGTGCGGCGGCTTGCCTGCAGCTATACGCACATCGGGCGCTTCGATGCCGTGGTCCACGGCGTTGCGCAGGATGTGCATCAGCGGGTCCATGAGGTCGTTCAGCGCATGGCTGTCCATGCTGGTGTTCTCGCCCTTGATGGTGAGTTCCACCGACTTGTCCAGCAAGCGGCCGGTCTGGCGCACGCCGCGCTGCAGGCGCGACACCACGCTGCTCACCGCCACCATGCGCGTGCGCATGACCGCATGCTGGTTGGCCACCTGCAGACGGCGCTGTTCCTCCAGCAGTTCGTCCAGCGCGGAAAGTTGCCCTTCCACCGTTTTCGTCATTTCCTGCGCATCGGTGGCGGCCTCGATCAGGCGCCGGCTGATGGTATGCAGCTCGCTGTAGCGCTCGAATTCCAGCGCATCGAAGCCGCTGCCCTGATGCGCCGCTGCCAGTTGCGGCGAATCGACGCCGCGGATGTCCACCAGCTCCTCGAGTTCCGCGACCAGTTGCTGGAACAGCTGGTGCTGTTTGCGTATGACCGCGGCCTGCGCGATGGACTGGCTCAGGTGTTCCTGGATCTGCGAGTTGGAGATCAGCGTTTCGCCGGCGAGACGCAGCAATTCGTCCACCACCGGGGCCGGGACGCGCAAGGAGTGCTCCGGCGCCGCCGGCGTACCCTCCGGCTTGCGCTCCGGCGCGGCCTGTTCGGCCGGCTGCGCCACGGACATCGACCATGCGGGAGCGACCACCTCCGTCGCATCGGCGTCGCCTATGCCGTCGCGGTCGATGCGATTGGCATGATCCAGCACTTCCTGCAGCACCTCGCGCGCATGCTCCGGTGCCGGGCCGATCGCGAGCAGGAATTCGCTCATCGATTCCAGGCAATCTCCGGCATGAATCAGCACGTCGGCCAATGCGCGCTGCGGCATTTTCTCCGCGGCGATCAACGCCACCAGGATGTCTTCCAGGTGATGGGTGAGGTTGGCGATGCCATGCACGCCCACCGTGTTCGCGGCGCCCTTCAGGGTATGTGCGGCACGCATTGCCTGCTCGGCGTCTTTCATGCTGCCGCGGCCGCCGGCGATATGCGTGATCGCGGCGGTGAATGCGGCCACCTGCACCGGGAGTTCCTGCAGCAGACCGTCCAGCAACTCGGCGTTGACGTCGGAAGGCAATTCCAGCGACACGTCTTCTGCCGTGGCGAGCGTCGGCCGGTCCGGAGTGTCCGCGCTGCTCTCCACCAGTTGCACATCGGACAGCGCGCTTTGCCACGACCGCACGGCATCCTGTGCGACAGGCGCGGGCCATGCCGCATCCGCCAGCAGCACCGCCAGTGCCGCCGCCACATTCTCGTCGTCGGGGCGGGCCAGATAGGCCGCGAGTTGCCCGGGCAGGCGCTGCAACAGCGCCTGCTGCTGCGGCGAAAAGCCTGCCGCCAGCAGCGCGAGCTGCTGGCGCAGTTGCGTGAACAGCTCGGCCAGTGCGCTCAGGCCAACCGATGCGGCCGTTGCCTGCAGGCGCTCCAGAAAGTCGCAATACTCGCCCAGCGCCGTTTCACGCTCTGCGGCGTCGCCATTTGTGGCGAGCGCATGGTCAATGTTGAACTGATCCCCCATCTGCTCCAGTTCGGCGGCAAGGATCGCGAGCATCTCGCGCTCGACCTGCTGGGGTGCGGCCCGGTCTGCCCGTTCGGGGGATGTTTCCGCAACGGCTGGCGGCACATCGCTCCGTCCCGTCAGACGCTCCAGCTCTTCCGCGGCGGACTCGCCCGAGATGGTCATCGGCCAGGTGGCCGACAGATTCTGCAGCAAGGCGGTGCTGGACTCGCGATCCGCCTTGTTGGCCAGGTAGCCATACAGCAGCATCGGCCAGCCTTCCAGCAGGGCGTGTTCGTCGGCGGTGAGCGCCCTGGCCTCGGACTGCAGCAGCAGCAGATTGGTTTCGATCAAGGCGCACACCGATTGCAGCCCCGCCAAGCCCGAGTCCCAGGCCAGCTGGCCGATGCGCTGCACCAGCTCGCTGTAGGCTTGCAGCACCTGCCGCGCCGCCTCGGCATCATCCTTCATCGCCTGGCTGGACACCATCAGCATCATGAGCTCGTCCATCGGCTCCGCCGCGAGCGGGCCGAACTGTTGCAGCCGCTCTTCAAGCGTCGGCATGCAACCGGATCGGGTGGATTCGGACAGCATCAAGCAGGCAGTTTGAACACGCGCACCGTTGCCAACAGCTGCTTGGCGTACTCCACCAGACTGTTGGATTGGCTGGACTGCTCCTGCAACCTGTCGGTCGCCTGCTGGCTGCTCTTCTTCAATGTCTCAGCGCGTTCCAGCAGTTCCTGTCCCGCCTTCGCCTGCACTTCCGAACTGGCGGCGATCTGTTTCACCGAAGCCACCAGATCGGCGGTGGTCTGCTGGGTCAGGTGCATCTGCTGACCCGCCTGCTCGGCCAGGCGGCTGCCCTCGACGATCTGCGTGATCGCGTTGTTCATGGTGTTGACCGTGTCCGCCGTTTCGATCTGGATGTTGTTCACCAGCGCGGCGATCTGTTGTGTCGCCTGGCGCGCGTTTTCCGCCAGACGCTGCACTTCGTCCGCCACCACCGCGAAGCCGCGGCCGGCCTCACCGGCAGAAGCCGCGTGCATACTGGCGTTCAGCGCCAGAATGTGGGTACGTTCCGCGATCACGTTGATCAGGTTAACCACCCCGGAGATCTCCTGGGAACGCTCGCCCAGGCGCTTGATCCGTTTTTCAGTCTCGCGGATAACGTCACGCGTGCTGTTAATGCCGGCGACCGTCTCATCCACCGCGGACAGCGCCACCTGGGTGGTCTTGATGGCGGTATCCGCCTCGGTGTTGCATGAACGCGCGAGATCGGCGATCTCGCTCAGCGACTGCGCCGCAGCTGACAGCACCTGCACCGCGCGCTCCACCTCGACGCGGTCGTCCGCCGCCGCCTGCAGCATGTTATTCGACTGCTGCTGAACCCTCAGAGAAGCCGAGGTCACGTCGGCCGAAATGTTCGACACATCCAGCAACACCTTGGCGGTCTCGCTGGACAGCAGGTTCAGCGCGTCCGACACGGCGCCCGTCACGTCCTCGGACACCGGCACCTTCACCGTCAGGTCTTTCCTGGCCAGTTCCGCCACCGTGCGCAGCAGGCGCAGAATCGACTCGTTGAGCTGCTCGTTCTCCTTCTGGATCTTTGCCAGCGTGGCCACGCGATTGTCCAGCAACTCGTTGAAGGCCCGGGCCAGAACCGCCAGTTCGTCGTTGCTGCCGGTACTGGCGCGCACTTCGAAGTGACCCTCGTTAATCTCGGCGATGGTCTGCTGGAACGCGTTCAGATTGCGGATGATGCCGCGCGTGATGAACACGCCCAGCAGCACCAGCAGCGGCAGCGCGATCAGCAGTGCGGTAATGGTCACGCGCAGGGCGTGTGCAGATTCGGCTTCCACCTGGACCTTCGTCGCATCGGAGTCGCGCTGGGCGGCGTCGCTGATCTTCGCCGCCAAGGCGTTAATACCCTCGTGCAACGGGCGGTCGAGGCCGCGGACCAGTCGGTCCACTTCCTGACCGGCGGTGGCATGCGCCGGGTTGAAGCTCTTCAGCGCCGTCAGATACTGGGCATGCATGGTGTCGTGGGCTTTGCGCAGCTCGTCGATCTCCTTGGCGCTGACCAGATCGCCCATCCCGGCTGCCGTAGCCAGCTTCAGGATGTTCGCCAATCTCTTTTGCACGTCGGCGTTCTGCTTCTCGAACGCTTCATAGTACTTGGCGTACAGTTCCGGGTCGTTGCCGCGCAACAGGATGTCCTTCCATTCCTGCACCTGCGAGCGGAATCCACCGCGCGCCAGTGCCGCCTCGGCGAGCATGTCAAGATAGTACGAGCTTCGCTTCGTCGCCGCGACGGATTCTGTCGACAGTGCTCCGATCGTCTTGTTTGCGACCGCTCCCACGACCACGAGAAAGAGAACGGCGGCAACGGCCAGGATCGTGATTTTTGCCCTGATGGTTAAGCTAACAGACTTCATGACACTCCCCTTGTTTCAGTAGAACTTCCTGTTTTCGTCAAGCGTAATTGCGGCAAGCCTCGTCAAAGAACGAAGCATGATTGAATTCCAGCCATACCGTTCCGTCCTGCATGTGGCCGGCAAGTACATGGGGTTGTAGCGCATCGGGCAACGGCGGCAAATGGGCAAGCGGGCGCAGCGCCGAAAGGGCACTGGGGTAGCCGTCGATGACCACGCCCACCGCCTGCTCTCCCTGCCCGAATACCAGCACCTTGCTGTCAGCTTGCGCCGGGCGCCCCAGTCCCAGCAGCACGCGCAGCTCATACAGAGGAACCAGATTGCCGCGCAAGTTGATCAGCCCGGAAAAACCGGGCGGTGCGTCAGGCAAGGGGGTGACCGCAGGAACAGACAAGACCTCGCTGCCGGTGTCCGGATCGATCAGCAAGCCCAGCTCGCCGACGCGAAACCCGTAGCGCGCGCGCGTTTCCTTGCGCACCGGTCCGGCCGCCGCGAGTTGCACACCTGTGGGCGGTTCGAAACGGGCCAGGGCAGCGCTGGGCGGCAACCACTCCACCGGAGTGGCGCCGTCTTGTATATCAGCGTAGTTCTCGGGCTGTTCCATGAGATATCGCGCTGCTGCTTCAGGCGGCGAGACTCTTCATCTGGTCGATGATCTGGTCCGCGGTATAAGGCTTGCTCACATGGCCTTTGGCCCCTTGCAGTTCGCCCCAGACCTTGTCTGCCTTCTGTCCCTTGCTGGTGACGAACACGACCGGGATACCCTTGGTGTCGCCATCCTGGGCAAGCAGGCGGCACGCTTCATAACCATCCATGTCCGGCATCACCACATCCAGGAAGATGATGCTGGGCTTCTCGGCCTTGGCCTTGGTGATGGCCTCCGCGCCATTGGTGGCGGTGAGCACGAGACACCCGGCATCCGCCAGAACCGATTTGATGTTTGCCAGGTCGGCTGCGGAATCGTCTACCACCAGTGCTTTTCTTGCCATTTGCTTCTCCTCCAACGGTTATCGAAAAAAATTTGCCCCGCCACTGAGGCGTCAGCTCAGTGCTTCTGCCTTCACGTACTTCTCTATCTCCCGGCGGAAGGCGACATAGTCCACGGGCTTAGTCAGATAGGCGCTGCATCCCACCAGCGAACCGCGCACGCGGTCGAACTGCGACGACTTGCTCGTCAGCATGATGACCGGTGTGCGTTTGGTCCTCGGGTTCCTCCTGATCTCTCTGCACACTTGGTAGCCGTCGGTGCCGGGCAGCACCACATCCAGGAAGATCAGGTCATAGGCATTCAGCGCCAGCAGCTCCAGGCCGCGCTCCCCGGTCCCCGCGATGTCTGCCAGGATGTTGAAATTGCGCAACTCCAGTTCGAGCTGCCGGCACACGGTCGGGCTGTCGTCGATCACCAGCGCCTTGGACATCACCGCGGCGCTTGAAGTCTCCGCGCGCAGCAAGGTCGCCTTCTTCCAGACCTGCGCCGATTCGCGCAGTTCACCGAGGATGCCGTCGAGCAGACCCAGCAACTTGGAGGGGGCGATCGGGCGCAACAGATAGTGCTGCTGGGAATCGATCGGCGCTTCCCGGGTGTAGAGCACGACGACCGGCGGCCTGGGCAGTACCGCCAGAGTGCGCCATCTGATCGTGGCATTGGGGTCGTCCACGTTGACGATGACGATGTCGCTGGCGTCGAGCTGCTGCTCGTCGCTCAACACGTACGAGCCCTGCGCGCGTGCGCTGGTCATGATGCAAATGCTCTTCAGCACCGACATCTCGGCGTTCGTGAGACCCAAGGTCCCGATCGTGACTACATGGTTTTGCATGACTCCCCCCAATGCATTGGGACCTTGCGATCCCGCAGGCATCCGCAATTCGATGACACGGATCCAGGGAGGACTTCGGCAGGGGGAAAGAAACAGAAACGACGCGCAATAGCATGCGCGTTTCCATCTGGCGACCCCGCTGTCGTAGAGACGAGCTCCTTAGACCGGTGATTTTGCGCCCCTGCCTTTCAACAGGTTAGCCTTTTGCAGATTTCTTGTTTTTTCAGCGAGATAATATTTCCGTTCTCGCCGACGGGCGCGCAATCTACTGGGTCGGAAAATTCCTGTCAAGAAAAAAGTGGGGGCACGCGCCGGGCCGGCTTGCCGGAATCCGGACCACATGACGTGGCCGCCGAGACCGGAAGCGGTCTGCCTCAACCTGCCTCGGGCCTCTTGCCGATGAGCTCGATCATGTAGCCGTCGGGGTCGGCCACGAAGGCGATGACCGTCGTCCCGCCATGCATCGGCCCTGCCTCGCGTATCACCTTCCCGCCGCGCCGTTTTATCTCGTCGCAAGCGGCATGCACGTCGTCCACCTCGATGGCGATATGGCCGAAGCCGCCGCCCGGCTCGTAGTGATCGACGCCCCAGTTGTAGGTCAGCTCGATCACCGCCTGTTCGCGCTCGTCGCCATAGCCGACGAAGGCCAGCGTGAACTTGCCCTCGGGGTAGTCATGGCGCCGCAACAGTCGCATGCCCAGTACCTGGGTATAGAAATCGATGGAGCGGTCCAGATCGCCGCTACGGATCATCGTGTGCAGTATGCGCATCAAGTCACTCCTTGGGTGGTGTCGAAACATTCGCGCAAACGGTGTTGCCGAAAGGATCCGTACCGCAGCGCACGCCCCGCTCCGCATCGTCGCGACCTGACTGCTTGCCGGCTGCGCCCGCCGTTACGGCCGAGGCCGAACTGCCCTGCTCCCCAGCGCGGTTCTTTGTCTGCCCCTTGGGTGGGCTGCTGACGACTCCGTGCCCGTCCATGCATATGTCGTTGCCGAACGCATCCGTGCCGCAGCGCGCCACGGCAGCCTGTGTCGACGGCGTGAATAGCAGGACGATCATGAAGACGAGGTAGTGCATGGGGCTGGCTGGCAAGGTCTGGTTTTTCGGGACGCCATTATGCTGCAAGATCAGGGCATCCTGTCTGCTGTTGCACTCGGGGAATTGGCTTAACATGACGCCATGGACTCCCCGCCCCGCTTCCTGTGCGACGAGATGCTGGGCCGGCTGTGCCGCTACTTGCGAGCCGCCGGCTACGACACGCTGTTCGCCAACAACGGGCTTCAAGATCGCGACCTGCTGGCGCAGTGCCATGACGAAGGCCGCTATTTCCTGACCCAGGATCAACTGGTGCGCGAACACAAGGCCGCACGCGACATCGCGCTGATCCTGCCGCAGGGCGATATCGACCAACTCGCCGCCCTACTTGGCGCCAGCTTCCAGCTCGACTGGGTCAGCCATGCTTTTACCCGTTGCCTGCTGGACAACACGCTGCTGCAGCCAGCAGATGAAACAGCTGCAGCCAGCGTGCCGGCCGATGCGCGCCGACCGGATGAGCCGCTGACCGTTTGCCCTGCCTGCGGCAGAGTGTACTGGCACGGCTCGCACTACAAACGCATGCACGCGCGTCTCGGCAGATGGCAGGCGGAACGATCCGGCACTAGCGGCGTTCGCGCCGGCTATTCAGACTGACGAGCAGCACGCCAGCCAGCACCAGCAACGACCCGCAGATCTGCAATAGCGAAATGCGCTCATTCAGGAATACATACGCCATGTAGATCGTGCTGACCGGCCCGACGGAGCCGATCAGCGAGGCGCTGCCGGAACCGATGCGCCGGATGGCGAACGACAGCAGAAACACCGGCAGCACCGTGGAAAAGATCGCCATCGCGATGGAGAGCTCGTACACACGCATGGGCAAGTCGAGCGCAGCCAGCGGACGCATCGCCACGAATTGCAGCAGGCTGGCCGCGCTCGCCACCACCATCGCGTAGGCGGTGAAGCGCATGGTGCCGATGCGCGCGATGGCATGCCCCGCGCCCACCAGATAGATCGAGTAGGACAAGGTGCTGGCGAACACCAGCGATGCGCCCAACACGATGCCTCCCTCCTGCGTGCCCACATCGTGCAGGAACACGAGCGCGATCCCGGCGTAACTCAGCAACATCGCCGCCATCACCTTGCTGCCGATGGCGCGCTTGTACAGCAGCGCCGAGAGCAGCACCGTCATGGTCGGATAGAGGAACAGGATCAGGCGCTCCAGCCCTGCGGAGATGTACTGCAAGCCGAGAAGATCGAGAAAACTGGACAGGTAGTAGCCGATCAGGCCCAGCCCCAACACCAGCAAACGATCATGCGTATCCAGCGGTTCGGCATGACGCCGCCTGGCCCAGATCGCCACGCCGATGAAGAACGGCACCGAGAACACCATGCGCAGAGCCAGCAGCGTCACCGCATCCACGCTGTCGAGATAAGCCAGTTTCACCAGGATCGCCTTGGCCGAGAAGCCGACCGCCGCGAGCAGCGCGAAGACGACGCCAAGGAATACATCCCGATTTGCGAAGGTACTGCCGGTATGACTTGCCATGATGTTGAGACCCAGGTGATGGACTGGTGCGGGTCTGATGGAAAAGCAACGCGGTCGACCCGCAGTTGCCCGGTTTATGAATGAAACGCTAAAACAGGAACGCGCTGCGGCAGTGGGCTGACAGTGCCGGCCACAGTCGCTTGGCGATGATCGAATCGGCTGAGATGAGTCGTTGCGCTTGCATGCGACGGAATATACGGGGTCGAGCGGACCTGGTCAATTCAAGCCGGGGCAGGACTCAATTTGGCAGCCTTGCCTACAGCTCGTTGAGAATGCGCTGCTTCTGCTGCCTGTATTCGGCCTCATCGATCAGCTTCCGATCCAGCAATTGCTGCAGGTCCTGCAGTCGCGTGGCAATGGCGGGAGCGGCGGAAGATTGACCGTTTGCGCCACTCGGCACGGCCGGTTCGCTTGCGACAGTCGTTTCCCGCAACAGCGTGTCGAGAGGAAGGATGGGAGCAGCAGCGGCCGGCAGCGGCGTTTTTGCCTCACGCCCCCCCCAGCTCACCCCAGTCAGCCCTTCTTTCGCGGCAAGCTGTTCCACCTGCAATTCAGCGGAAGGGTTCAGCATGTCCACCACCGGGCTCGGGAGCGAGCCGCTGTAACCGAAAGTGTCCTGCGGATGCCCGAGTGCAGGCTGCATCACGCCAAGCTGGAGCGTGTCGAGCGGCTTCTTCGTCGAGCTCGAGAGCGAGAAGTCTGCCGGGACCGCCGCAATCGCGCCAGTCACCAGGGTCGCGGCCGCCCAGCTGCTGCCGTCGCTTCCGGAAAAGAAACCGGAAGGCACGAAAAACGCGATCGTCTTGCCGCGGACCTTGATCCGGGTCGGGAAGAACACGGACTGGTCCACGCTGGCTTCAACCTCCGCACTGTTTGTTTCGGGGTGCTGCCCGGCCAGCGCGCCGATCAATTGCTGCCGCATCAGTTCCGGGCGCGGCGTGAGAACCACGGCCTTTTCCCATGCGTAGCCCGCGTCGATTCCGACTGCGCGTCCGGGCAGCGCGTATCTGTTGCCCGATCCCGGGATACGATCCATATCGACATAGACGTCGATGTTGAACTGGTAGAAACCCCTGCGTGCGAAATCCGCCAGCGTATCGCCTCCGACCGTGGCCGCCACATTGGCCGGATCGCGAACCGGATTCTTGAACATCGCCTCGAACCAGAATCCCTGACTGTCGCGGGTCACCTGCAACCGGATCAGGTCCAGATCGCCGGACTGGAAATCGTTGCGCTGCGGATAGACCAGCGTACCGGCGCCGTTGTCGTCCCCGGCCGGATCGCCGACAGTGGCAAGCACCTGCCCGCCCGCCGCGACGTCCGCCATGCTCATCCACATCACAAGCAGAAACAGTAATGATCTCACTTCGCCATCCTTTTTCAGGGCAACCAAAAAAAGCCTGAACATCTCGCCCAATTAAAGAGCCCCTTCCGCATGCGGAAGGGGCTCCGCCTTCAGAACATCGTCAGCCTAGAAGTTCACCTGGGCAAACGCCTTCATGCGGTACTGGCGGATCCGCGTTTCGCCGCCCACGGTCTCCGTCGGGTTTCCGCTGCCCTGTATCCACTGCGTCAGCATGCCCAACTCGAAACCGGGCAGGTTATACGCGAATTTCAGGCTGTAAATGCTCTTCGCATTGTCGTAGTGAATGCCGTCGTGCGTGATCTTGCGGAAATACCGGCCATAGGAAGCCGTTCCATACAGATCGGCAGACAGCTGGTTGCCCGCGCTGAAAGTGACACCGTCGTCACGCACGAAGCGCAAATCCCCTGCGTTCAGGTAGCTGTTGTCCTTGTCGCCCACATGCTTGAGCTTCAGGTTCGTATCCACGCCCCCGAACACGGGGAAATTGTGATTGAGCTTGAACACGAAGATGTTGGTCTTGCGATCCTGATTCGCCGGGAAGACGTTGGCCAGCGGGCCGGTAGCTGCGTACCCGGTCCAGTTGTTGTTGTAATCCACGCGCGTCAACTCCATCGACATCGGAGTGTCCGCCACCTCGAGCTTGCCGACACCGGTCAATCCCTTCCAGCCGATCACGGACTCGGCGGGCGACTCGTTGAAGTCCATGAAGTCATTGTCGGTCAGGCCGTTCTGCGTCCCGTTGGGCACACCGAGGCCGCCCTTGGGCGATGCCGCACCCTGCGTATAGTCCGCCGTCGCGCCACCGGACCAGATCGGGCTGCCCCACTTGAACCAGGCCGACTCCGAGCCCTCGGTCAGCAGCACGTCGGATTCACGTCGCGCTGCGGCGGTACTGAAATAGCCAGCGCCGATATCGAAGTACTGGAAGTTGAAACTCAGCCCCTCGAGCGGTGTTTCGATCCAGTCGGCGTCAAGCTTGATGGCCCGGTCAGTGACGCTGCCTCTGGGCGTGTTGCCCCAAGGCTCGCCGACCGCACCGGCGGAAGGCTCGGATGTGGACCGGTAGTAAGCGCCACGCAATTCAATCGCATCGCCCACACTGCCATCCGCCTTGAACGCGAAGACCGTGTTCTTGTAGAAACTGGTGGTGGCCACACCATCGTACTGATTGTCTGCCGCCAGATTGGCGATCTTGTCGTCGGTAAATGACTGGTAGCTGCCTGCAAGCTTGACCCCGCCGCCCACCGGCACCTTGACCTGCGCGATGTAGACCGCCTCGTTGTATTGTGAGCCATCGGTGCTGCAGCAAGTCGGGCCTTGCCCGTAGTTGAACTGCAGATAGGTCGGCAGGGACACCCGCGCGAACTCCCAAGTGCTGCCCGTGGCGATCGGCCCCTTAAAATAAAAGCCGTTGTAGTTGTCGCGATCGATGTAGCGGACCTTGCCCACGGTGAAGGGATCGAACATCCCCCAGTCGCTTGTGCCGATGCGGACCTGGGTCAACCAGTCGTAGCCAGGGCTCAACTCCACATAAGCGCCACGCAGCTTCATGAATTTCTGGTGGTTGACCTCATTGTTCCCGACCGAATTCTCCAGACCGAAGCCCCCGTACTCGGTCCAGTACGCCGCACTGCTGCGGCTCTGGATGCGGCCGCCCGCCTCGACCTTGGGCGAGATCGTCGCCTTGAAGGTCAGGTTCAGTTCGGTGAATTGCCCCTGGTCGCCACCGCTGGCCGTGTCGATACTGCCAGACGGTGCGCCCACCTGACTGCCGTCAAGAAACTTCATGTAGAAATTCGTGCCGGTAAGATCCAGTGAGGCGGCCGAAGCCGAACCGGCCATCGCCAAACCAATGGCCATACATAACGGTTTCAAGTTGTGCTTAATCATTTCTTTCCCCTTTCATAAGGTTGAAGATCGACTGCGCGTTACTTCCTGATCATTTTCAGCGTGGCCGGCTTGACCGACTCGCCGTTGGCGCCGCAGGTGTGGGCCAGCATGTCCGCCTGCTTGGCGTCGGCCGCTTCCAGCACGTCCATCACGTGCGGGTCGCAATCGCCGTCGTTGCCGCCGCCCCAGCGGTGTTGGCCTTCGTATTCATTCACCTTGCGCGTCAGCAGATCGGTTGCGGCCGGAAAGCCTTCGTTGGATTGCATGATCACCTGGTACGACCAGCCATCGACGTTGCCATCGCCACCCAGTTCGCTCAAAGGCACCGAGCCTTTGATGGTGCGGTTGGCGCCGCGGGTGGTGTTGGGCACCACGATGTCGGCCACGAGCTTGGGCGCCTTGGTCTCGGCCTCGCCCATGACGCGCGCTTTCTTCTGTGGGGACAGGATGACCACCTTGTTCCACTCACTGCCCGGCGCAAATTGAACGTTGAGACCGGGCAACCCTTCGGTGTGGCCGCCGGGACCGGTCTTCACGAAGATGAAGATCATCTGCACCGAGAATCCGTTGCCCATGCCCCACGGATCTTCCAGCGAACTGTTCACGTCCACGGCGAATTCGGCCTGGTCGCCCTTCTTCTTGACCGACAGCTTGGTCAGGTCGAACGATCCGGATTTGTAGACGCTGTCTGTGGGATAGACATAATTGCCCGGCCCCTTGTCGTCGCCTTTGGGGTCGTCGAACGTGACAGCTTGGGTGGAGGTGGAAACGAAGAGTGACAACAGGGATGCGAAACAAACCGCTAGAGCAGATTTATTGCTGATCATGTGCTTTCTCCTTCTCTCTATAGAACGTACAGTTAGTTGACACTTCCTGCGGTGATTCCGAGATTCAGATACTTGTACTGCTACAACAATTGCGACCACCGCCTGAGACAAGATGACCGCCAATACCAGAGCGTTTCAGTCAGTCTACCTCCAAAAATCATCCTGCCGCACCTAATTACAGGTTTTTGTTGTATTTACTTCACACTCCCCGCCGTCAAACCCGAGATCAGATATTTCTGCAGCTGCAGGAACAGCGCCACCACCGGCAGCGAAACAATCACCGAACCGGCTGCGAAATAGCCCCACTGCGAAGAGAATCCGCCGACGAAGAAGCGCAGCCCGACCGGTGCGGTGTAGTTCGCTTCCGACTCCATGAACACCGATGCCAAGATGAATTCGTTCCACGCCGTCATGAACGAGAACAGGGCGGTGATGGCGATGGCCGGCTTCGCCAGCGGCAGGATGATGCGCCAGAAGATCGTGAGCCTCGATGCACCGTCGATCAATGCCGACTCCTCGATGTCGTAGGGGATGGTGTCGAAATAGCCCTTGAGCATCCACACGCAGAACGGGATCGAGGTCGTCGCATATACGATCACCAGCCCGAGGTAGGTGTTGCCCAGTTCCAGTTGCTTGACGATGATGATGAACAGCGGAATCAGCATCAGCGTGCCGGGGAACATCTGCGACACCAGGAACGACATCATGCCGGCCTTGCGCCCCGGGAACTTGAAGCGCGAGAAGGCGTAGGCCGCGGTGCACGCCAGGAACACGCCGACGAGGGTGGTG
>JBQGEN010000490.1:0-6642 GCA_052039615.1 Sideroxyarcus sp.
TAGAATGCGGTGGGCCGTATCGCCTTGGAGCTCAATTCCCAGACATGTTTCTTTGGAACAAATGAAACGATTTTCCAGAAGTACTTCTCCGGGTCGACACTGGTCCGTATCTGCTTCTGGACTTTCTCCGGTGTGTCGTTGTGCGGCTTCAACGGGTAGACGGTCTCGAAATTCCACAAACCGCTGCCGTCTTCGAACTGGCCGTACTTCTCCGCCGCAATCTTCTGCCATGCGGCGGGGAAGCGGGCGCCAAGCGTCACGGGCTTGTCGAACATGAAGCCCCATTCCTCATCCGGGGTGTCGCTCTTCAGCCAATAGCCATCGCTGTTCAACAGCATGAGTCGAGTCCTGGTGAGATCGTTGCTGACGCCTATCCTGGCCAGGAGTTCGTTGACGGCGACCGTGACGACCAGAACCCCGAGGCGGCGCGCATGAGCGTCGAAGACCGGAGTGGCGATGCGGATGATGGGGAGGTGGGGGGTGACGACCTGCTTGTTCTCGAACTCAAGCTGCATCGGGGACACATATACCTTGCCCGGCGCCAGCGTGACACTGCCTGTGAAGTAGAAACGGTCGCTCTTGTTTTCCAGCTGTCCCCGGTCCGTGACGCTGACATGTCCGTCGAGATTGTTTATTCTTAAAAGCTCCTTGCCATTCTCGTCTATCCAGCGCACCTTGGAATAAGTCGGGTGCGTCAGGCAGAACAGGACGAAGGCCCGGTGCAGCTTTTCCATGCCGTCTCGGGAGATTTCCTGTGCCGCCGTCAATTCCGGAATGGAGGCAAGGTAAAGCACGTCCTGGACGCTGGCATCCAGCGAGCGCTCGATCGCGCGTCCGCCCGATGCCACGCTGAGCGAGCCATCGGCCTTGAGCACGGCCTTCTGGTCGTCGACGGTCCGATTGACCAGGTAGGCTGCCGCCAGAACGACCAGTAATGCCAGGGGCACGAACAGCTTGAGGAAGCTTTGGCGGAACTGACTGGACATGCGGATGCCTTTCAGGGGAGGGCCAGGCACGGCCTGATGGCTGCCTGGTTACGCCACGGGCCTGGAGACGATGCTACTCAACGCCGCACCAATTGGTCGGATCCCCACATGAAATCCTTCAGTTGCTGCAACTCGGCCGATTTTTCGCCGGCATTTTTCAGCAGCAGGGTGTTCTCTCTGCGCAGGTAGTCCTGCATGAACTTGATTTTGAGATGGGTTCTGACCCGTGCGGCGACGATGGGCGCGCTGATGGGTTTGTGGATGAAATCCGATGCCCCCATGGCAAATCCACGCTCTTCGTCGCTGACCTCGCTCTTCGCGGTTATGAAGATGACTGGCACGTGTATCGTGGCTGCGTTGCCTTTCAGGAGGCGGCAGACCTCGAATCCATCCATGCCGGGCATCATGACGTCGACCAGAATCAGATCGGGCGGATTGGCGAAGGCGAGCTTGAGCGCATCCGGGCCATTGCCGGCTTTCTGAATGGTGTAATCCTTGTTCAGCAACTCATCCATCAAACTCAAGTTGAACGGCTCGTCGTCTACCACCAACACGGTCGGGTGTTGAGAAGGATTGGACATGGAATCTCCTTTCATTTGATTGATCCACGCGGTCTATCCGCGAAGTATGGCGAGAATGTCACGCTGTTCACGATGCAGGGGCGGCAATGACGAACGAACGGACAACTCGTGCAGGGATGATACTACAACTATGCAACCGATAATTTCCGTGCAACGCGCATCGCGTATGGTGGTGGCACCCCGGTGCCGGTTGCGCGGAGACAGAATGAACTTTTCGGCCGGCAAGGCCTCCATGCCATGGGGCTTCCGTCGGCACTGGCAGGCCGGCGGCGGCATGCCAGTCGCCCCGGCTGTTCTATCGATCAGCTTGATGAACCCCGGATTTTGTCTTGGCTATCAGGATGATGGAAGTATTGCGTGATTCTGTTTGGCGCTCATCGCGATTAGGCACTAAACTTGCGCAATGTCGGGGGCCAGCCGGTGGCTCAAAAGTTGCCCGGCAGGGCATGCTCGCGCACGATGGTGGAGACGGATTTCCATTTGCACATCATGCCGTGTTGGGGCGGCTACAAAGGAGATTGCATGAGGATTGCTGTATTGATATCGGTATTGCTGTTGTCGGGCTGTGCGATTTTTCCGCGCGCAGACGGAACGAAGGGTAATGGGCAGGAAAAACGTCAATCCGATCCCGCAGTTCAACCTGCAGCGCAACCCGCAGCATCCCCGAAGCCCGTCGAGGTGCAACCGCCGGCGCCCGCGGTCCAGAGCGACTCCAAGAAGCTGAAACACAATGTCGAAGAGGATTGACTTCGATTCGGATTCGCTGCAGGCCTGCTTTCCTTCCCCGATTAATCCTTGAGCCGAAGCGCCAGCTCGGCACAGCGCACACCGCTTTGCACGGCGCCCTCCAGCGTGGCCGGATAGTCGCCCGCGGTGTAGTCGCCTGCGAGCAGCAGGTTGGAGATCGGGGTCTGCTGCGCAGGGCGCAGCAGACTGGGCGTGCAGCAGAAGGTGGCGCGCTTCTCGGCGATGACCTTGAACCAGTCCGGCTGCGCGACGATGCCGAATTCGTCGCGCAGTTCCGTGATGACCTTCTGCGCCAGGTCTTCGTGGCTCAGTTCCTGATGGATGCCTTCCGCGCTGATCACCGCCGCGAGCAGGCCGTGCTGGGCCGAGATTCTTCCCTTGTCGAACAGCCATTGGCTGAAACGCTGATGCAGCCCGATCATGGGATGCGGCAAGCGCACATGCCCCGGATATTGCAGGTACACGGTATAGATCGGCTGATGTTCCAGAGCTTCGATCTGTGCGACGCTATCCTCGAGTTCGGTGATGGGGCGCAACAATTTCGCGGCGACCGTAGGCGGTGCGGCGCAGATGACGCGGTCGAATGAGCGGGTTCCGTCAGCGGTGACGAGGTCGATCGAGTCGCTCCGGGGAAGAAGCGCTGCTACGCCGCAGGAGATGTGTACCGTGCCGCCGCGCTGCTCGGCGTAGGCTGCCGCGCGTTGTGGAAACAGGGTGGTGAAGTCCGTGCGCGGCAGCAGCATGTCGCTGTCGGCGCGGGTACGGTTCAGCGCGTCGCGCAGGACGTTCAGCAACACCTGCGCGGAAGCCTTGTGGACAGGTGTGTTCAGGGCGGCGATGCACAGCGGCTCCCACAGCTTGAAGGTCAGGTCGGCATCCTGTCCATACCGGGTGAGCAGTGCGGCGACCGTCATGTCGCCGGGCAAGCGGAACTGCATATTGCGCAGCGAGAACATGAAGCGCGCTGCCTTCATGCGTTCGCGCCAGCTCAACCCTTGTGCCGCCAGCAGCGCAATCAACAAATGGAGCGGGGCGGGCAAGGGAGGTGCCTTGAGCGTGAACTGGCCGTGCAGGTCGAGCTGCAACGGCAAGCGCAGAAAATCCTGCTCGATATCGCCGCCGACCAGTTCGATCAGGCGCAGGGTCTCGCCATAGCAGCCGAGCAGCAGGTGTTGGCCATTGTCGAGCTGGGTGTCGTTGTGCATCAGACCGCGTGCGCGCCCGCCGAGCTGCCTGGCGCTCTCGAACACAGTGACGGGGATGCCGCGTTCGGCCAGCACGACGGCGGCGGCCATGCCGGCATAGCCGCCGCCGATGATGCCCACGTTCAAGTCATGATTTTCACGATTGTTCCTTCGCCCGCTCGCGGGATAACCAGCGACTTGGCGGCTTTGCCGCCTAGTCGAATGGCTAGTAGCCTCAACAGAGGCTATGCCTGTCCTGAGCTGGTCGAAGGCGGGAGATGGCAATCCGCTCAGTTCTTCAGCCATGCCTTGATGGCGAGCCACAGTTTGTAGGTGGGTGTGAGCGACACACGCTCTTTCAAAACATGGCAGCCGCTGGCGACGACTTCGTCCAGCACGGCCTGATAGATCGCCGCCATGATGAGTCCGGCGCGCTGTGACTTGCGATCGACGGCGGGCAGATGATCGAACGCCTGCTGGTAGTAGCGGCGCGCGCGTTCGATCTGGAACGTCATCAGCTTGTGAAAATTCTCGGTCTCGCGCCCATTGAGGATGTCCGCCGCCGTCACGCCGAACTGCTGCATCTCATCCATCGGCAGGTAGATGCGGTTGCGCCGCGCATCTTCGCCCACGTCGCGGATGATGTTGGTGAGCTGGAAGGCGATGCCGAGGTCGTGCGCGTATTTCAGCGTCTGGCGGTCGCTGTAGCCGAAGATCTCGGCCGACAGCAGGCCGACCACCGAGGCCACGCGGTAACAGTATAGCTGCAGCGATTTGAAATCGGCATAGCGCGGCTGGTCGAGGTCCATTTCCATGCCGTCGATGATCTCCAGCAGATGTTCCTGCGGCAGCCTGAACTGGCGGACGACGGGAACCAGCGCCTGGCACACCGGATGGGTCGGCTTGCCGCCATAGATCGCCGCGACCTCGTTGCGCCACCAGTTGAGCGTGGTGCGCGCCACATTGGCATCCGAACATTCGTCCACCACATCGTCCACCTCGCGACAGTAGGCATACAGCGCGGTCATGGCGCGGCGTTTTTCCTGCGGCAGGAAGCGGAAGCTGCTGGTGAAACTGGAGCCGCTGGCGGCGGCCTTGTCCTGGCAATATTGGTCTGGGGTCATGTCAAAAACGGAGCGGTGCGCTTTTTGCCAGCATGATAACCCAGTCGAGCGGGCGCAATACCGGGCGCTGCTCGAACATGTCGTATTCGGCCGCTTCGATCTTGTTGAGGATGCGCAGTCCGCCTTGGATGATCATGCGCATCTCCAGGCCGATGCGGCCGCTCAGGATGGATCCGAGCGGCGATCCCTGCAGCATCAGCGCGCGGGCGCGATCCACCTCGAACTTCATCAAGGCGCGCCAGTGATCATCGCGGCGGCCTGCCTCGATCTGTGTCTCGGTCACACCGTGGCGCGCCATGTCGTCCAGCGGCAGATAGACGCGGCCGATGTACCAGTCCTTGGCCACGTCCTGCCAGAAATTGATGAGCTGCAATGCCGTGCAGATGGCGTCGGAGTAGGTGAGGTTGGCGGGCGTGGCTTCCCCGTACAGATGCAGCAGCAGCGTGCCGACCGGGTTGGCCGAGCGGCGGCAATAGTCCAGCAACTCGTTGTAGTCGGAATAGCGTTTCTGCACCACGTCCTGCGCAAAGGCATCGAGCAGATCGTGAAAGGGCTGTATCGGCAGTGCATGTTCGTGGATCGTGGCGGCGAGATGGTGGAACAGCGGCGTCAGCGGCTCCGCGTTCGACTCGATGCGCCGCAACTCGGCGCGGAATTCGTCCAGCTGCCCCAATCGCGCCGCGTCGGAGAGGTTCCCCTCGTCGGCGATGTCGTCTGCCGCGCGCGCGAAATGGTAGATCGCCGCGACCGGCTTGCGCAGCCGCCTGGGCATCAAGATAGAAGCAACGGGGAAGTTCTCGTAGTGGTCGACCGGCATTACACGAGGTCGCTGCGGTGCAGCAGGAACACGAACTCGTCGCCGGCGCTGACATCCAGCCAGGTGAACGGCACGGTGGGGAAGGCGGCTTCGAGCGCATCGCGGTTGTGGCCGATCTCGACGATGAGCAGGCCGTCGTCGGTGAGATGTTCGGCGGCATGCTCGAGGATGGCGCGTGTGGCGTCCAGACCGTCGCTGCCGCTGCCCAGCGCCTGCTCGGGTTCGTATTTGTACTCCTGCGGCAGCGCGGCGACGGACGGGGCATCCACATAGGGTGGATTGCTGATGATCAGATCGTACTTCTTGCCGCGGAGGCCGGCGAACAGGTCGGATTCGATCAGTGTTATGCGGTCCTCCAGACCATAGTCGCTCACGTTGTACTGGGCGACATCCAGCGCGTCGGTGGACAGGTCGACGGCGTCGACATGCGCATCGGGAAAGGCGTGGGCCGCCAGGATGGCGAGGCAGCCGCTGCCGGTGCACATGTCCAGCACCGCATGCACCCCGTCCGGATTCTCCACCCACGGGAAGAGCTGTTCGCGCAGCAGTTCGGCGATGAAGGAGCGCGGCACGATGACGCGCTCGTCCACATAGAACGATAGATCGCCCAGCCATGCCTGATTGGTCAGGTAGGCAGCGGGGATGCGCTGTTCGGTGCGCCGCTCGATGATGTCCAGCACCTCGTACAGTTCGGACTGGGTCAGTCTGGCGTCGAGGAACGGATCCAGCCGGTCCAGCGGCAGATGCAGGGTGTGCAGAATGAGGTAGGCCGCTTCGTCGTAGGCGTTCTCGCTGCCGTGACCGAAGAACAGCTCGGCGTCGTTGAAGCGGCTGACCGCGAAGCGCAGGCAGTCGCGTACCGTCTTGAGCGAGGCGCTTGCCTCGGAAAAGTGATTGATGTCCATTTAGTCTCCGCCCCCGTCTCCGCCGCCATCGCAACTGCCGCTGCTGTCGTCGCAGTGCGATGTGGAATGATCATTGCCCGTAACGTCCGGACCGCCTGTGCTGCCGCTATCGCCGTTCGTGTTGCGCCGGTTGTTCCGGGCGATGGCAATGAGCCACAGCGCGATACCGAGCAGCAACAGGATGATGAAGAATTTCATGGTGTCATTCGACCAGCAGTCTGACCAGGGTCAGATAGTAGATCTCCGACAAGGCCTCCAGATCCTTCACCGCCACGCACTCGTTGAGCTTGTGGATGGT